>JAZOUN010000168.1:0-31444 GCA_045658165.1 Acutalibacteraceae bacterium | reverse complement strand
ACGACGTTCTCAACGGTCTCGGTATGCTCTTCTCAAAGCTCCTTACAAACAGAGCACAGATTTTCGCTGACGTACGTACCTACTGGTCAGGTTCAGCTGTTAAGAGAGCTACAGGTTACGATATTGAAGGCAAAGCAAAGAATTGCGACGGCTTCATCCACCTTATCAACTCAGGTGCTGCTTGTCTTGACGCTTGCGGTGAAGCAAAGGACGAAAACGGCAATGCTGTTATCAAGGAATGGTGGGATGTAACAGAAGCAGACCAGAAGGCTATTCTTGAAGCTACAGACTGGTGTGCAGCTGACAACGGCTACTTCAGAGGCGGCGGATTCTCTTCACACTTCGTAACAAAGGCTGAAATGCCAGTTACAATGATCCGTCTTAACCTTGTAAAGGGTCTCGGCCCCGTTCTTCAGATTGCTGAAGGCTGGACAGTTGCTCTTCCCGATGACGTTACAAAGACTCTCTGGGACAGAACAGACCCCACATGGCCCTGCACTTGGTTTGCTCCCAGATGCGACGGCAAGGAAGGCAGCCCCTTCAAGACAGCTTACGATGTAATGAACAATTGGGGTGCTAACCACGGCGCTATCTCTTACGGTCACATCGGTGCAGACCTCATCACAATGTGTTCAATGCTCCGTATCCCCGTTTGCATGCACAACGTACCCGAAGAAAAGATCTTCCGTCCCGCTTGCTGGAATGCATTCGGCATGGATAAAGAAGGTCAGGATTACAGAGCTTGCGCAGCTTACGGTCCCCTTTACAACAAGTATTAATATAAATAATACAACAACAAAGCCACTTCATTATGAAGTGGCTTGATTTTTTATTAAGTTAAATAATTACATTATTTTATCCATTACAAAGATTGCAAAAAGTGTATTTGCCCAAGCAAACCAGCTTCTTGTGAATTTTTCGGGATTATCACAATCAAAGCCTTCATGCATAAATCCTGTACCTGCATCAGTTGACATAAGGGTATCAAAAATTCTCTGAATTTCCGATTTATCATCTGTTGTAAGACCTTCAATGAGCAATCCGATATGCCAGATGTAATTTTCAGGAGTATGAGGACTGCCTATCCCCTTTGCAGCAGATCCTTCAAAATAATAAGGATTTGCTTTACTGAGAACAAACTTACGGGTATTAAGATACAATTCATCATCTTTCTCACAATAACCGAGATACGGAAGTGAAAGCAGACTCGGAACATTTGCATCATCCATCATAAGCTTATTTCCCAGACCATCAACTTCATAAGCATAAACTTTACCGTTTTCTGTTTCGACAACAGCAAAATCTGCAATACCCTTTTCAATATCTGCACAGAGCTTTTCTGCCTGTTCTTTATTGATATTTTCAATTCCTGCCAATTCAAGATTTTTGTGAAGATTCTTTATTGTTGCAACGATAAACATGTTTGCCGGAACAAGAAACGGGTAAATACATCTGTCATCACTGGGTCTGAACGCACTTCTGACCATACCTGTATAAGAATAATCAGAACCGTAGCCGTTGTTGTCAAGAGTATCCTGACTGTCCTCCCCTGTTCTTCTGAAATAATATTCAGAATTTTTGGGATCCTGTTCAGTATTGAATGTATCAAGAATAACTTTGTATGTTTTTGTAAAAAGATCACCGAAAATCTCTTTATCGCCTGTATTCTCATAATATCTGTTAACAAGCCACAACGGATAAACAAGTGAATCTATTTCATACTTACGTTCCCATACAATATCAAGCTTTACTGTATCGTCCTGATGCCCTCTGCCGTTTGCAGATTCATTAAAAGCATTTGCATAAGGGTCAAGACAGATAAGCCCGAACTGACGCTCTATAAGGCTTTTTACAAGCTTTTTCGAGTCAGGATCTTCCTTTGCTGCTCTTACATAATGACTGACCTGTACACTGCTGTCACGCAGCCACATAGCCTCTATATCACCTGTTATAATGAACACATTACCGTCATCATCATACTTTACAGTAGTTTCAAGTGTGTTCAGATAGCATTTTCTGAACATTTCACAAAGTCTGTCACTGCTGAGAGCTGCAAGAGAATTATCAAGCTTCTCGTATAATTTTTCGTATGCCATAGATTTCACCTTTTATACTATTCCTGTTCAATTCTTGCTTTTGCATCATCATACATCGCAGCAATCTCATCAAAGTGAGTGTAGTTTTCTTTCTGTTTAAGAAGCTTTTCTGCATCAAGATACGGTTTTGCAGCACGGTTGAAGTTTGCATGACTGTCTGTTTCAAGCTTGGACATCTTACGAGCCTCTTTACGCTGTGCCTCAACATCTGCGATTTCATTTTTAATCTCGCCTGCTCTGATATAATCCTTTGATTTCTTTGCAAGATGCTGTTCATTGTAAAGAGCCTTGAGCTTTACATCGCATTCATCTTCCATATCAAAATAGTGCTGAAGAACTGCAAAGTCGGGCTGAACAAAATCTTCAACTTTTGCATAATTCTTCTGAATGGTTTTATATGCAAGCTTTTTATTCTTTGCAATTTCGATTGCAGTCTTTCTTGATTCTTTTTCAGCTTCAGAAGACTTAGGCATGCTTCTTGCATCGCCGAGTTCTTTATTGATATCTGCAAGCTGAAGAGAATGAATACCTGCAAGTCCTGCTGCACATACTCTTTCACTCAAAGCGACCTGTGAAATAAATTCAGGTCTTGAGAATTTATCAAGTTCATCGCAGACAAACTTTGCTATTTCAATTTCATCATTGAAATTTTTATCTTCATTATACTGTTTCTTAGCAGCTTTACGAAGAGCTTTGTCAGTCATTGATTTATATGATTTTTTATCAAGCACTTTAGGCTCTGCAACTGCCATTTCTCTTGATGTTCTGATAATATCAACTGTTTCAACAAGTGCATTATCGTTAAGGATACCGTTACCGTAGTCTTCAAACATTGCACGAACTTTAAGAACACGGATAACTGACTTCTGCTTTATTTCGCTGAAATCGTACCAAAAATAAGGCACAACATTCATTAACGCACCGACTGCAGAAATAACAATAAGAACATGAAGAAGATTCTGGAGAATATCAAGGTCGTACAATGCAGAATATGCATTTGTATAACTGTCCTGACCGTTTGCAAACTGCTCTGCAAGAATCTGGCCTACAGTTTTGCCGTCACCGAGCATTCTGTTAAGAATGTTCGGATTGGAGGTTACGATTGCTGCATTTTCTTTTGTAATACCGCCTTTTTCATAAATAAAGGGAAGCACGGAAGATGTTGCAAGAGTGATGATTGTACCTACTGTTCCTACTGCAGCAAACATACCGTCAATACGCTCACCTGTTTTGTACTGCTGATAGTCACGGATATCTGCCTGAATTGCAGGATTGAGAATATGAGCAAACGAACCCATAAAACCGTTAAGATACAGACAAGCAAGAACAAGCCACATTGTTGCTCCGTTTATCTGTGCAGTTGAAGGAAGCATCATAAGAATAAAAATGATGTTAAATATATTAGTAGCAATAAGGACAGATTTTTTACCCCATTTTCTGATACAGAAAGGTGCAAGAAGCATACCCCAGAGAGATGCATTTCCGTAAACAGTCTGAATAAGACCGAAAACAGGACCGGATACAAGACCTCCGTAATTATAAAGCCAGTAAAGAATATTCTGGAATGCTAATTCAAGGAAACCAAGCCAACCTGCAAGAGAGATTATCCAGAAATATTTATTCTTTGCAACTTCACGAAGCGCATCCATAAAACGAACCTGAACAACGTGAGTTCTTGCCTGAACGATTCTTTCTTCTGTGTATTTATAAACAACAATACAAAGTAATATACCCAATACACCGAGTATAGGATAAAGGAATCTGTAGACACGGATATCTGTTGAATTTGTGTGGAAAAGTGTACCTGCAATAAATGGTGTAAAAAGATTTACAATTGACGGAGCAAAAGAATAAACAATACTCTTAATTGATGCTACGTCCGCTCTTTCCTGAGTATCAGGAGAAAGAACGTGAATAAGATTTTCATAAGCATCGTAGAAGAAATAATAGAAGAAGTGCAATAACAGATCAAGAATCAGAATTATTGTACACTTCGCAACGTAAGCATAGCTTTCGCCGAAAATTTCGCCGTCACCAAGAAGATAACCGAGCTTATCGTACGGGAACCAGACCATAAGAATACAGATGATTGCAGTGGGAATACCCATAGAAACTATGTAAGGTCTGTATTTACCGGCTTTGTTTCGAGTGTTATCAATGATATTTGCTCTGATACCTGTAAGAGGGATGTTTGCAAGAACAGCAATAACATAAAGAATGTACATATCGGTTGCATCAACACCGAGTGTACTTGAAATAAGTGTGTTACCTGTACCGAGAATACATGCACTACCGAGCGTCATAACCATATATGCGCCGATACCACCGCCCGAATATGCGGCAATTTCTCTGAAAGGAACATATCTGCCCTTCATGGGCTTTTTCCAATATGTTTTTAATTTTCCGAACATATCTGTAGCTTTTGTTTTCAGATTCATTTTTCGTCCTCCTATCTTATGTAATTATAACACAAACACGTATCAATTTGTACTATTTATTTTATTCTCGGTGTATAAAATCAGCGTTAATAATTGTACATTACGCACAAAAGCTCCCCGATTTTCATCGGAGAGCTTTTTGTTAAAAGTTATTGATTACCAGTGAGCGTCACCGCATGCACAATACTGATACTGTTTCATACCGAAAATTCTACGGAAGAATGTAGCAATATCATAGAACAGCTTGATAAATGCGTTCTCGCTGTGACAATTACATTTACATTCGCCTTCACCGTCAACAGTGGGTTTGCTTGAAGGATCTTTCTGACATTCAGCATAGATTTCAAGTTCGCCGATAACCATTTCAGCATTGATTGTGATACGACCTGTCTTTGCATCATATGTATAGCCTTCGTTAATAAGGAGACCGTCTACATATACCATAATTGATTCGGGAAGAAGATATCCCTTATCTGCAGTAATCTGTGTATGGTATGCATATTTCTGAGGAACGATCACATTCTTGTTGGAAGATGTACCGTTGAAGATGTTAAGGATAATATTTACATCACCGTCAGAAGCAACAGAAACAATATTGATGTTTCCTGTGATTGCTGAACCTGCGATTGTAAGTGTGCCGCTGATTGTATCATATGTGTAGTATTCTTTACTGAGGATTGAACCGCCTACAGTAACTCTGATATCTGCAGGAAGTGTTTCTGTATCAAATACAAGAACATAAGTTGTACCGTATACTGCAACATCAGTGCTCTGTTCATCACCGATTCTCCAGATTACTGAATACTTGTTAGGTGTATATTCAGCAGAGATTGTAACAGTACCTGCAATCATTGTTTCAGGAACATTTACCCACTTACCTGTATGACCGGGCTTTGAAGGAACAGCCTTATCAGGAATTGCACTGCCGAATGCTACTGATTCAGCATAAATGATGTTACCGTCTACCTGCCAGAATACAGGATACGGCTTGGGAACAAAGATTGCATCAATTCTGACATTATCTGCAGGCATTACAGAAACAGTCATATCCCATTTTGCTGTATAGCCTTCCTTCTGAACGATAAGGTCAGGAGCAGAAATTACTGTATTGTATGCTACAGAAGTTGTTGTATAAAGCGCACCGTCAACATACCATGATACAATGTATTCTCTGGGAGCTGTTGTGTAAACAGCTGTGTATGTAACATCTTCTGTTACAGCTACAAGATCCTTATCCCACTTTGAGAATGTGTAAACAGTTGTTTCATCCTTATACTGCTTGATTTCATCATTGAATGCAGGTACAGTACCGTATTCAACATCTGTCTTGATAACTGAATCTTTAAGTACCCATGTAACTGTGTATTTCTTGATAGTTACATAATATTCTGCTGTGTATGTTGCATCACCTGTTACGGGAGCAACTGCAGGTGTCCAGCCCTTGAATTCGTATGTACGAGATTCTGTGGGAGCCTTGTCTGTTGAGCCTGTGAATACAGGAGTCTCATTATACTTGTATGTTGCTGTTGTGGAATTGCCGTCAACAATCCATGTGATTGTGTAGAGCCTGTCTGTTTCTGTGTAAGTTGCAGTGTAAGTTACATCACCTGTTACTTCAGAAACTGCCTTATCCCAACCTGCAAATGTGTATACAGTTGTGTTAGTGGAAGCCTTATCTGTTGAACCGTTGAACTCAGGCATTGCACCGTAAGCAACGTTTTCATCTGTTTCAACAGTTTCACCGTTAACTACCCATGTTACTGTGTATGTGTTAACTGTTGAATCGAATTCAGCTGTGTAAGTTACGTCACCTGTTACAGTTGAAACTACAGGTGTCCAGCCCTTGAATGTATATGTATACTGAGCTGTTGCTTCTCTTGTGGGTTCTGCACTGTTGTAAGAAGCCATTGTGCCGTATTCAACATTTTCATCTGTTTCAACAGTTTCACCGTCAACTACCCATGTTACTGTGTATGTGTTGACTGTTGATGTGTAAGTTGCTGTGTATGTAACATTACCTGTTACTTCAGCGATTGCCTTATCCCAGCTCTTGAATGTATATGTATACTGAGCAGTTGCAGCCTTTGTGGGTTCTGCACCGTCATATACGGGTGTTGCACCGTATTCAACGTTTTCGTCTGTTTCAAGAACAGTACCGTCTTCATTTACCCAAGTAACTGTGTACTTGTTTACTGTTGAATCAAATACTGCTGTATAAACAGCTTCGCCTGTTACTTCACTGACTGCGGGTGTCCAACCTGCAAATGTGTATGTATACTGTGCATCTGCATCTTTCTTAGGTGTTGTACCCTTATATTCGGGTGTTGCACCGTATGCAACGCTTTCTGACTTGATAAGTGTGCCGTCTTCATACTGCCATGTAACAGTGTATTCATTTACAACCGCATTGTATGTAGCTGTGTATGTTACATCGCCTGTTACAGCAGCAATCTTCTTATCCCAGCTCTTGAATGTATATGTATACTGAGCTGTTGCAGCCTTTGTGGGTGTTTCACCGTCATAATTGGGTGTTTCACCGTATTCAACGTTTTCGTCTGTTTCAAGAACAGTGCCGTCTTCATTTACCCATGTGACTGTGTATGTATTTACTGTTGAATTAAATTCAGCTGTGTAAGTTGCATTACCTGTTACAGTTGCAACTGCAGGTGTCCAGCCCTTGAATGAGTATGTGTACTGAGCTGTTGCTTCTCTTGTGGGTTCTGCACCGTTGTAAGAAGCCATTGTGCCGTAAGGAACATTTTCATCTGTTTCAACAGTTTCACCATCAACTACCCATGTTACTGTGTATGTGTTGACTGTTGATGTGTAAGTTGCCTTGTAAGTAACATTACCTGTTACTTCAGAGATTGTCTTGTCCCAACCTGCAAATGTGTATGTATACTGAGCTGTTGCAGTCTTTGTGGGTTCTGCACTGTCATAAGAAGCCATTGTGCCGTAAGGAACGTCTTCATCTGTTTCAATAACAGTGTTATCATCATTTACCCATGTAACAGTGTATTCGTTTACTGTTGCATCAAATACTGCTGTGTAAACAGCTTCGCCTGTTACTGCACTGATTGCAGGAGACCAGCCCTTGAATGTGTATGTATACTGAGCTGTTGCATCCTGAGTGGGTGTTTCGCCTGTGTAAGCAGGAATATCACCGTAAGCAACTGAATCAACTTCAACAGTTTCATTATTTACTACCCATGTTACTGAATAGTAGTTGAGATTTGCATTGAATTCAGCTTTATAAGTTACATTACCTGTTACTTCAGCAAATGCCTTATCCCAACCTGTGAATTCGTATGTATACTGAGCTGTTGCTTCTCTTGTGGGTTCTGCACCGTTGTATTCAGCCATTGTGCCGTAAGGAACAGTGTCTGTTTCAACAGTTTCACCGTTAACTACCCATGTTACTGTGTATGACTTGACTTCTCTGTCGAAAATTGCATAGTAAGTCTTGTCTGAATCTGATTCAGTAACTACGGGGAACTGACCTGCAGTAATTACATCATCAGCGCTGTTTGTTTCTGACCAGCCGATAAATGTGTACTTATACTGAGCTGTTTCGGGATATGTTTCCCACTCTGCGTTGGGAGTGATCTGTGCATTCTGTCTTACAGCTGTCTTATATGATGTATTTTCATCAATAATCCAAGTAACTGTAATACCGTCCTGAATGTATTCTACATAAATATGTACATCTTCAGCAGGCATTGTTGCGGGAACATTGAGCCATGCACCGATAAGACCTTCTTCTTCAGGAACATCGATTGAGGGAATTGCTGAACCGTAAGCAACTTCTTCTGTTTTGTAAACTGTTGTGTTGTCAGCTTTATACCATGTTACTGTATAAACCTGAGCAACAGGTTCAAAACCGGCTGTATATGTTGCCTCACCTGTTACGGGAGCAATTGCAGGAGTCCAGCCTGTGAAGTTGTATTTGTATTCGGGTGTTTCATCCTTTGTGGGATCTGCCATAACGGGAGTTTCACCGTACTTGACAGTTGTTGTGGACTTAACGCCTTCAACATCCCATGTAATTGTGTATTCTCTTACATTTTCATTGAATTCTGCTGTGTAAGTTACATTACCCTTAACAGTATCAACAGCAGGAGTCCAGCCCTTAAATGTATATTCGTACTGAGCTGTTGAAGCCTTAAGAGGATCTGAACCGTCGTAAGTGGGCATTGCACCGTAAGCAACGTTTGTATCTGTTTCAAGAACAGTACCGTCAGCATTCTTCCATGTTACTGTGTACTTATTAACAGTTGTGTTGTAAGTTGCTTTGTAAGTGATATCGCCTGAAACTGTGCTTACTGCGGGAGTCCAGCCTGCGAATGTGTATGTATACTGAGCATCTGCAGCCTTTGTGGGTGTTTCACCGTCATAATTGGGTGTTGCACCGAATTCAACGTTTTCATCTGTTTCAAGAACAGAATTATCGTCATTTACCCATGTAACTGTGTATTCGTTTACAGTTGAATCGAATTCAGCTGTGTATGTTACATCGCCCTTTACAGTTGCGATTTCCTTATCCCAGCCCTTGAATGTGTATGTGTACTGAGCTGTTGCTTCTCTTGTGGGTTCTGCACCATTGTAAGAAGCCATTGTGCCGTATTCAACATTTTCATCTGTTTCAACAGTTTCACCGTCAACTACCCATGTTACTGTGTATGTGTTGACTGTTGATGTGTAAGTTGCCTTGTAAGTTGCATTGCCTGTAACATCTGCTACAGCAGGAGTCCAGCCTGCGAATGCATATGTATACTGAGCTGTTGCAGCCTTTTCGGGTGTTTCACCGTTGTATTCAGGAGTTGTGCCGTAAGGAACATTTTCATCTGTTTCAAGATCTGTTCCGTCTTCGTCAACCCATGTGATTGTGTATGTTCTGAGAGTTGTGTTGTATTCAGCAGTGTATGCTACATCGCCTGTTACTGTTGTAACTTCGGGAGTCCAGCCCTTGAATGAGTAGATGTACTGAGCATCCATATCCTTTGTGGGCTGAGCATCGTTGTATTCGGGTGTTGCACCGTATTCAACGTTTTCATCTGTTTCAAGAACAGTACCGTCAGCGTTCTTCCATGTAACAGTGTATGTGTTAACTGTTGAAGTGTAAGTTGCTGTGTAAACAGCTGCACCTGTTACTGCTGTAACTTCGGGAGTCCAGCCTGCAAATGTGTATGTGTACTGAGCATCTGCAGCCTTTGTGGGTGTTTCGCCTGTGTATTCGGGTGTTGAACCGTATGCAACAGATTCTGTAGCAAGAACAGTACCGTCAGCGTTGAGCCATGTTACAAGGTAAGTATTAACTACTTCTTCAAACACTGCTGTGTATGTAACATCGCCTGTTACAGCTGAAATTTCAGGAGTCCAGCCCTTGAATTCGTATGAATACTGTACGTCGCCTGCCTTAACGGGTGTTGCGCCTGTGTATGCAGGTGTATCACCGTAAGCAACTTCGTCTGTATCAAGTTCTGTACCGTCGTAGTTGTTCCATGTTACTGTGTAAACATTTGTTGATTCTTCAAATTCTGCAGTATATGTTGCATCGCCTGTTACTGCAACAATTTCGGGTGACCACTTTGTGAATGTGTAAGAATACTGAGCTGTTGCAGCCTTTTCGGGTGTTGCGCCTGTGTATGCAGGTGTTTCACCGTATGCAACAGTATCTGTATCAACTGTTTCACCTTCAACAACCCATGAAATTGTGTATTCGTTGATTGTTTCATCGAAAGCAGCTGTGTAAGTAACATCACCTGTTACTGCTGAAACTTCTGTTGTCCAGTTGTTCCATACATATGAATACTGAGCGTCGCCTGCCTTAACGGGTGTTTCACCGTCATATGAGGGAATTGTACCGTAAGGAACATTTTCATCTGTTTCAAGAACAGTACCGTCGTAGTTTACCCATGTTACTGTATATTTGTTTACAGTTTCTGTAAATGTAGCAGTGTATTCTGCATTATCTGTAACAATAAGAACAACGGGTGTCCAATCATTGAATGTGTATGTATACTGAGTGTTGCCTTCTTTTTCGGGTTCTGCGCCTTTATACTCGGGCATTGCACCGAAATCGTATGTTTCTGTAGCAAGAACTTCGCCATCGTAGTTCTTCCATACAACTGTGTATTTATTTACAGTTCCTGTAAATGTTGCTGTGTATGTAATATTGCCTGTTACGTCTGTGATTTCCTTATCCCAGCCTGCGAATGTATATGTATACTGTTTTGTTGCAGCCTTTGTGGGTTCTGCACCGTCGTATTTGGGAGTTGTGCCGTAAGGAACATTTTCATCTGTTTCAAGAACAGTACCGTCTTCGTTTACCCAAGTTACAATGTACTTGTTGACTTCTGAATCAAATACTGCTTTATAAGTGATATCGCCTGTTACCTTTGAAATTTCCTTATCCCAGCCCTTGAATGTGTATGTGTACTGAGCATCGCCTGCCTTTGAAGGAGTACCGTTGGGGTATACAGGAGTATCACCGTATTTATAAGTCTGAGTTTTTGTTGTGCCTTCAACATCCCATGTAACTGTATATGAATTTACAGATGATGAGAACTGTGCTGTGTATTCTGCATCTTTTGTTGCAGCTGTAACAGCGGGAGACCAGCCTGTGAATGTGTATGTATACTGAGCATCACCGGGCTTTGTGGGAGTTGCACCGTTATATGTGGGTGTTACGCCTTCAGCAACACCTTCATCAGTTTCAAGAACTGTACCGTCATAGTTTTTCCATGTGATTGTGTAGCCTAATGACTTCCACTTTGATACAACGTAAACATTACCTGCAGTAACTGCATCTGTGCTATTGAGCTTTGTACCGTCTGCCTTTTCCCAGTAGAGGAATTCAAAACCTGTTCTTGTAGGAACGGGAAGCTCACCATATGTACTATCGAAAGTTACAGACTTAGAAGTTTCGTAAGAAACACCGTTCGCAACTGTGCCTACCTCGTAAACTCTGATATTTGAGAATGTAACAGTATTATTCGCACCGTTTGCATCCACACGGAGACCTGCTCTTGTTGCACCTGCGGGAGCTGTAAATGTTCTTTCAGGATTTACGCCTGCAGATGAGAATCTGTTCTTGGGTCCGTCTTCAAATTCAAGACCTGTACCTGACTGTGTACTATCATCATAGAAGAAGATATATACATCCCAGCCGTCGCCCTGGAAATCAGCGTCAATTTTATACTGCTTACCTGCTGTTACGGGGAACAAGGGTGATACTGATGTACCTTCACCTACACCGTCATTTGAAGTAAGAGTAAAGCCGTTAGCTGTTACGTTACTGATTGTTCCGTTATTTGCTGAAGAAGTGTTCCACTTGCTGAAATCAAGCAGGTTATCAAATAAAACAGTGTACTCGTTGGGTTTCCATGTAGCATAAAGTGTCTGGTTGAAACCTACATTCACTGTACCTGTTGAACCTGCTGTTGCAGATGAAGAAGCTGCCCAACCCTTGAATGTGTAACCTGTACGTACGGGAACATAGCTTGAAACTGAAAATCCGTATGATGATGATCCGCCGATCTGAACGGTTGTAGATGTTTTTGCAGTTGAACCGTTAAGTGTACCACCGTTGGGATCAAGATATACTGTTGTCTTCAGACCGTTGATTGCATCATTAAGTGCTGTTGTTGCACTGTTGATTGCGGTCTGGTCATATGCACCTGACAGACCGTATGTGTTATAATCAGTAATAATTGTATTAGCTGAATTATAAGCAGTAGTTAATTTGGAATATGTATCTGAAGTATAGTTAGCACTGTTCTTTGACAATGCAGAATTCACAGCAGTGCGAAGTGCATCTGTATCTACTTCTGTGCTGTTCTGCTGCGCATAGTAAATATAGATATAGTCACCACCGGCATTGGCATTCAGATCAGCAACATTACCTGCAGTAGCTTTACTGTTTGTATTAAGCCAAACTGCGGGTATCTGACACGCATTACCTGAATCGTTTGTTGAATTTTCGTCATAGTCAAAAGCTGTAATGGGAGGACCTGCATTCGGGTCTCTTGTGTAATACATATAGATTGTATCACCGCCGACACCTTTATTCAGGTCAAAAGCTGCTCCTGAACTTGAAGAACTGTCAACATATGAAGTTGTAACAGGATAGAATGTACAATCATATCCGTTTATGTTATATGTAAAGGAGGAAGGAGCCGTACCACCGTTATAAAAAGCAATTGCTCTGATGGCTTTGCTTTCATCAGTACCGGTTTTATAACCCATGTGAGTATAGTGTCTTCCGGATTTACTTGAACCGGCGTTGAGTTCTTTACCAAGCAAAGTGTATCCTGCATTTGTAAGATAATTTTTTGCTTCATTTTCTCGACCACTGGCACTACCACTGTGTTCTCTAGCACCGATAGCGACATCAATTACAAACTGAGTCCCTGATGTGTAGTAATACTCTCTTTCGTAATAACCGTCTGCAACTGTTGCAGGGTCATTGGCTGCACGCATTTCAGCCGCAGCAATACCTACCAGCGTAGCTGATAAGACAATTGCAACTGCGAAAAATAACGATAGCCATTTTTTCGAGTTCTTTTTCATAAATGTCATCTCCATTTATAAATTTTCCTTGCGGATTTTTACAAAAAATATATAAAAACCCACTTTTATACTCTTGAATTATAACATGTATAACAGGTAATTTCAATATAAATTGTTATTTTTCCTTTTTGTCAATGTAGAATTTTTATTGAATATAATGTTTATATTGCACAAGAAAAAAAGGCGATGTTATTTTATTTGTAATTCATAATTAACAAATAAAATCGCAGGAGTATTGATTCAGCGCCCGATTTACCGCAGGTAAATAACGGTGAAACACCGTTCTTTTATATCTGTTTTGATTGAAACACCTTTCGGGCTTGCACTTCGTGCCGGGCGATGAATCATCGCCCCTACCGGTTGGGGTATTCATACAGACAAAAAAAATCAGCGTGAATCGCTGATTTTTTATTGCTTATATTTCTCCGCCTGGAGGTTGAACATATACGCGTACTTGCCGTCCAGAGCCATAAGCTCCTCATGTGTACCGCTTTCGATGATTTCACCTTTTTCCATCATATATATACGGTCGGCATGGCGTGTTGTTGAAAGTCTGTGTGAAATAAAGACAACTGTTTTATCCCCTGCCGCTTCGGTCATTGACTGATTAAGTTCATATTCCGAAACGGGATCAAGATTTGCACTGGGTTCATCAAGGATGACATAAGGACATTTTTTATAAAATGCTCGCGCAATGGCAATTTTCTGCTCTTCACCGCCTGAAAAACTCATTCCGTCATCGCTGAACTCACGAAGAAGAATTGTTTCTGTTCCGTTTGGCAGAGGTTTTGAAAATCCTGCATTTTTAAGAGCTTCAAGAACCCTTTCTTTATCATATTCAACTTCGAGAGCAACATTCTCACCCATTGTTGCACCGAAAATTTTAAAATCCTGAAATACTGCGGCAAATCTGTTACGGTGGGAATAAACTGTTTCATCTTTTATGTTTCTTCCGCCTATAACAATATCTCCCTGAGTCACATCGTAAAGACGCAGAAGCAGATTTGTAAGAGTTGTCTTCCCTGCTCCGTTGTAACCCACAAGAGCTATCTTTTCACCGGGGTTAAGCGTCATATTGATGTTTTTAAGTGTGGGCTTATCGTTTCCGGGATAAGTGAAGCTGACATTCTTAAGCTCGATTGTTTCACACTTTTCATTTGTTGCAGTGTGCTCACCGTCTTTGATATTAAAATCAGTATCAAGAAAAGTTCTGTATTTTTCTATCATCTTTGAACGCTCGGTGAAGTTTCTGAGTGAATAAACAGTAAGATACAATACAGATGAACTGATTGATGCAGCTCCGTTGAATGT
Source organism: Acutalibacteraceae bacterium (assembly GCA_045658165.1). Lineage (GTDB taxonomy): Bacteria > Bacillota > Clostridia > Oscillospirales > Acutalibacteraceae > UBA1081. The sequence continues at coordinate 17,028 of JAZOUN010000168.1, read as the reverse complement.
TGCAACGAAATCACTTGCAGAAAGAGAGCCGACTTCAAGTGTCTGATAACCTATATATGCAGTAAGAACAAACATAAAGCCGATAATCTGAACAACAACTGACTGCAAAAAGAACCAACCGTCTATTTTTCCCACATAATGACGCTGTGTTTTTGTAATATCATCTGCACTTTCACGGAATCTCTTGAAAAAGATACCTGAAATGGAATGCATTCGCATTTCTCCCGCAAACTCAGGAAGATAGAAAAGTCGTGAAAAATAGTTTGCTTTTCTGTGTTTTTCATTCATTGCTTCACGGCGTTTCATCTGCAGATTGCCCGTATGCTTACCTATGGGAAGAAATGTGACAACAAAAAACAAAATTATCACAAGGCAGACAGGGTCTATTGTAAACATGATTGTGCCGATTGATATAAACGCAAGAATTTCTGACACATAACCTCGTACAAGCCCGAGAATATTGCGTATATTCTCGGCCGATGTTTCAATTGCAAGAATAAAATCACTGTAAAATGATGAATCATCATAACTTGCAAGGTCAAGTGATATAGCCTTTTCGTAAAGTCTGGAATGAATTCCGAGATACATTTTTTCCCTTGCCCTGTGAGCAAAAAGCTCAAAGAACAATGCATTGAAAATGTTTTCAATAGTTATTATTGATACCATTATTACAAGAGCAATAATAATTTTGCGGATACCGTCAGGTTTTCCGATCTGGTCGATGACATATTTTATACCGATTACGGAAATCAATCTGTCGGGAAGTGTTGTAAGAATATCTACAAAAATTTCACCGATAACAAGTCCGGGAGAAATTCTGAACATTATCTTAAGAAGAAAAAGCACATTGCTGATAATACCGTGCTGATTTTTTTCTTTCTTTTTAAACATTATTCTCCCCCTCTTCATCTTTGTAATTTGAAGCCTGCATTTCAAACATTTCGGCATATATACCGTTTTTCTCCATCAGTTCACTGTGACTGCCGGCTTCAGCTACGGTTCCGTTTGCAAAAACATAAATTCTGTCTGAAAGAACAGCACTTGAAAGTCTGTGAGAAATATAAATAACCATTTTGTTCTTTGTTTCATCAATAAGACTTTCGTACATTTTATATTCGGCAATCGGATCAAGAGCCGAAGAAGGTTCATCAAGCACAGCTAAATCGAACGGATGTGCAAACATTCTTGCCGCGGCAACCTTCTGCTGTTCACCGCCTGAAAGTCCTGTTCCGCTGTCATCAAATTCCCTTGTAAGGACAGTATCTGCACCTTTTTCAAAAGTGCTGATTTTGCCGAATGCTCCGCTTTTTTTAAGAGCGGTTTCAACATGAATACGGTCTTTTTCGCATTCAACCTCACGGCAGAGAACATTTTCATTGACAGACAAAGCAAAAACTTTATAATCCTGAAAAACCGTGCCGATTTTTTTTCTGATAGTATCGGCTTCGTATTCTTTGACATTGATTCCGTTATAAAGAATCTCACCTTCATCGGGATCATAAAAACGAAGCAAAAGTTTTACAAAAGTAGACTTTCCCGCACCGTTTTTGCCGACAACAGCAATTGTTTCGTCTTTATTTATTGTGAATGATACATTTTTAAGAGTGGGCTTTTTTGCTCCCGGATATGTAAAAGTAACATTCCTGAATTCGATGCTTTCAATTGTCTCAGCTTTTTTTGTGCCGTCTTTCAGTCTGTTTTCATAAGCAAAAAATTCCCTGAGATTGCCGAAATAAAGTGACACTCGCTGAATCTCAGTAAGATTGCTGCTTATTCTTTCAATCATTGCTTTAAGACTTGTTATTGCACTTATAAGAACTGCAAACTGAGCAACGGAAACTGTACCGTTCAGAAATCCCACAACTCCGTAAATAAGAGTGCCTGCTATAGGGAAAATTTCACTGAAAAATCCGGCAAGAACATCAATAGTTCCGGTTTTCCAGCCATATTTCTTAATAATGGCACAATTACGCTCAACAGCTCTTACAAAACGCGTCTTCATAACATTATAAATGCCTGAAGTTCTCATATCCTTGGCAAAATCCTTAAGAAAAACAACACGCTGAACATAATCTTTTTTACGGTTATTTGATGTCATTTCCTTGTCTTTTTTATACTCGAGTTTATTTCGGAAAGACTCAAGCATAATATACGGGATCATACCAAGAAGGAAAATAAGGATTTTCGGATCAACAGAACAGATATACGATGCAAGACTCACACCTACACCGATAAAAGCAATCAGACTTCCGAGATACCATGACAAAGAAAATGTCATGTCATTATTGATAACATCTGTTGCTCGTTTATAGTTATCATAAAACTGAGGATTCTCGTAGCATTCAATATCAACGGAACATGCTTTTCGGAATATCTTTTCATTCAGAAGTTTGTACACTTTTTTATTTTCCGATGAAGCAATATAATCACCGGCACAGTCACAGAATTGAGCAAAGGCACCGAAAACACAGAATATAATCAGTGTTTTCATAAAACTTTCAAATGTGCCGCCCTCTGTTACAATGTTCAGCATTTTATCAAGGAAATAAACATTTTTTATGTAGTTATCAAACAACCAAAACGCAAATACAGAGAGAGTGAATCCCGGTAAAAGAAACGGTGATGCTTTAAATATGACTTTTACCGCATAAGCCGTATTTTTTATAACGGCAGAACGGGAAGGCTTTTTTTCGTTGTCGTCCATATAGTTTCCTTTCGTAAAATCAGAATTTATCGGATTAATTAACAATTAACAATTTATAATTTACAATTATGCAGATGTAGAAATACAGGCGGTTTTTGCGAATCATTGTACATTGTACATTGTAAATTGTTCATTGAAAGATCCCGATAAATTATTGTTTGTATTTTTCCGCCTGAAGCTTGAACATATACGCATACTTTCCGTCAAGAGCCATAAGCTCCTCATGAGTACCGCTTTCGACTATCTCGCCTTTTTCAAGCATATAAATAACGTCTGCCATAACTGTTGTGGAAAGTCTGTGTGAAATAAAAATAACTGTTTTGTTGTCTGCCGCCCTTGTCATTGCTTCGTTAAGGGCATATTCACTCATGGGATCGAGATTTGCACTGGGTTCATCAAGTATAGCAAAAGGACAATTCTTGTAGAATGTTCGTGCAATTGCAACTTTCTGCGCTTCACCGCCCGAAAGAGAAAGACCGTCATCATCAAATTCACGAAGAAGAACAGTATCGGCTCCGTTTTTAAGCTCCTTGCCGAAACCGCTTTCATCAAGGGCTGCAAAAACTTTTTCATTTTCAAAAGTATCACTCATTGCAACATTTTCACCGACAGTTGCTCCGAAAAGTGAAAAATCCTGGAATACTGCGGCAAAGTTGTTATGATATGCTTTTGTGTCCCATTCTTTTATGTTTCTGCCTCCGACCGTTATACTGCCGTCAGTTACATCATAAAGTCTGAGAAGAAGATTTGTAAGAGTTGTCTTACCTGCACCGTTGTATCCGACAAGAGCTATTTTCTGATAGGGTTTAATCTCAATATTGATATTCTTAAGTGTAGGTTTTTCATTACCGGGATATGTAAAAGACACATTATCAAGCTTGATTGTCTGAGGCTTTTCAAGCACCTGTGTACAAGTACCGCCTTTGATTTTTTCATCTGCGCTCATGAACTTTTTGAACTTATTGACATAAAGTCCGTTTTCACGGAAACCGATTGCAAACCATGATGTGAGGAAGAACATTCTGTCACCGATATTGATTGCACCGTTGAACGATGCGGCAAAATCACCCATATCAAGTTCTTTGAGAACAATTGCCTTGTAGCCGAGAAAAAGTGTTACACCGAGATAAAGAAGAATTGTAAAAGGAACACTTTCGTGGCAGAAATAAAGTTTCCACTGTTTGCTGAGGAAAGGTGTTATCGTGAAAAGACGGTCCTTGATATTCTGTCTGTATCTTCTCTGAGTCATCTCACCTGCAGGGTTAAGACGGATTTCCTTTGCATAATCCTGAAGATAGAAAACACGCCAGAAATAGAGATTTTTTCTATCAAGGGGTGTCATAGCCTCAGTTCTTTCAACATTGACTTTTGCAACAAGTCTGCCGAAAGGAAGCATAATAAGAATACACACAACAACAAATATCAGGCAGACAGGGTCAACTGATGCAACAATACCCGTTATTGTGCCGATTGCAATAATATTTGTGAAAAGTGTTGTTGAATCCTTGATAAGTGACTCTATTCTGTCACCCATTGTGTTCATGGCAAGAACAAAGTCATTGTAGAATTTAGGGTCATCATAGGAAGCAAGGTCCATTCTTGCTGCTTTTTCATAAATCTGTTCATAAAGCTTTTTGTTGAGCTTTTCTTTTTCAATAGGCATAAGAACTTCATAAAAGAATGTGTTACCGAGATTACCGAGAATAACAAGCCCCGCAAAGACACCGCAGGCGATAAAAACCCTGTAAACATCGGTACCTGCTTCAACAACATCAATTATGTACTTGAGGAGCACGACATTTGAGAGCATCCACGGAAGCTCAGTCATCATATCAAAAATAATTGTCATTATGACAAGCAGAGGTGAGTTTCTGATAATGAAGCCCATAATGAAAAGATAATTTCTGACATTTTCAGCTCTCTTTGTTATTTTCTCTTTATTCAGCTTCATCCTGACTCTCCTCCTCTCTGTAACCTGATGCCTGCAGAGTGAACATTTCGCAATATTCTCCGCCCTTTTCCATAAGTTCTGCATGAGTGCCTGTTTCAATAAGCTGACCTTCACGGAAAACAAGAATTTTATCAGCATTTGCAGCACTTGAAAGACGGTGTGAAATATAAAGAACAGTTTTGTCCTTTGTGCCTTCTGCAAGTGCATCGTACATTTTTGATTCTGCAACAGGGTCAAGGGCAGATGAAGGCTCATCAAGGACTGCAACATCAAACTGCTTTGCAAAAAGACGAGCTATTGCAAGTTTCTGGGTTTCACCGCCCGAAAGTGATGCACCTTCGTCGTCAAATTCTTTTGTAAGAAGTGTATTCACGCCCTCGGGGAGAGTTTCGATTTTATTCATTACACCGCTCTGTGTAAGGGCTTTTTCGGCAAGAGGGATGTTGTTTTCATCGGTTTCCTGCATAAGAACATTCTCGGCAACGGTCATTGCAAAGATTCGGTAATCCTGAAAAACACTTGCATAACGGTCACGGTAAGAGAGAAGATTATATTCTTTTATGTTCTTTCCGTTATAAAGAATTTCACCCTCCGTAACATCGTAAAGACGCATAAGAAGCTTTGAAAGAGTGGTTTTTCCCGCACCGTTATGACCGACAATTGCAACGGTTTCGCGTTTATTGACTTTAAATGAGATGTTTTTAAGAGTTTCCTCGTCTTTACCCGGATAAGTAAATGAAACATTACGGAATTCGAGTGTTTCCATTTCCTCAGTATCTATACCGCCGTCAACGATTTTCGGCTCGTAGGCAAGGAATTCCTGAAGACTCTGAACCCACAGACAATGTTTCTGCTGCATTGTGAAATAACGTGCAAAGTTATTGATTTTAAAACGGCACTGCAGAATTGCGGAAACGAGCACGGAAAAATCCGAAACGGGAAGATTGCCGAGTTCAACAAGACGGTAACAACCGTAACCGAAACCGCCGGCAACGGGGATTACATCACCGAAAAGGTCGCTGAGAACTTCAAGAACGGCAACACGAAGACCGTATTTTTTGATAAGTTTAATGTTATTTTCAATCGCATAACTGAAACGCTTTTTAAGAACGGCAAATATATTTGTAGTCTTGATTTCCTTGGCAAAATCCTTGAGAAGAACAGTTCTTCTGACATAGTCTTTCTGTCTTTCGTAGGGAGTTGTTTCTTTTTCTTTTCTGAACTCTTCCCTGTGCTTAAGCACTCTGAAAAATGTAACAAAAACAGGACAAATGATAAAAATTATCATCACAGGGTCAATCGATACAAGATAAATAACCATAACGATAAGACTTATGATTGAGCCGATTACCCAGGACGTGCCCTGCACGATTCTTTTGAAACCGCCTTTTTCAATAACCCATGTCGCACGGTTGTATTTATCGAAAAATTCGGGATTTTCATAACAGCCGAGTTCAACCTGTTTTGCCTTATTGAAAATCATTTCATTTATGTAACCCTCGCACTTGATTTCAAAGCGGATTTTTGCATAGAAATTCGTAAAGTAACCCATCATATCAACAAAAACCTTGCCGATAACCATAAGAACAATTTTAATAACAAGCTCCTTAAAAGTACCGTTTCCCTCAATAACAGACAATGCTGTTTTAAGAAAAAACACACTGAAAACAAGTGAATAATATACATTTTCAATTATATTTGACACATAAAGGCTTATCATAGCCAATGGTGCACTTTTAAGGCCGCATTTAAGAATAAACCAGGTATTTTTAAACACATGAGCCTTTTCTTTAGGCGGTCTGTTCTTTTTCTTATCCATATTTTCTCCTTTTGCAAATCAGAATTTATCGAATTAATTAACAATTTACAATTTATAATTTACAATTATGCAGATGTAGAAATACAGGCGGTTTTGCAAATCATTGTACATTGTACATTGTAAATTATTCATTAAAACAGCTCGATAAATTATTATTTTTCACTATCAAAAAAACAAAAATGCCCCGACACAAAGCCGAGGCAATATTATCCGTATTTTTAACAACCGGAAACGGACAAAATCACATCAGCATTGCCTGAAAAAACAGTATTCATCATCTTGTCCGCCCCCTTTCATAAAATTCATTAACAACGGAACCAAGTGTATCACGATAACCATGCTTTTGTCAATATTTTTTGCGATATTTACACATTTTTAAAATTTTCATAAAAACTGAAATTCGGTATTGACAAAACGGTCTATAGGTGATAGACTATAGGTGCAGGATCTATATAGAATAGACCATTTTGAAGGAGGTTTATATATGGACAATTACAGACTAGGCGTTGTTGAGCAGAAATTCGCCTCTCTTATCTGGAAAAACGAACCGATAAGTTCCGGTGAACTTGTAAAACTGTGCATGAAAGAGCTTGAATGGAAAAAATCCACTACATACACCGTTCTGAAAAAACTGTGCGATAAAGGGATTTTCAGAAACGAAAACGGCTCTGTCACATCAGTTATTTCACAAGAGAAATTTTTTGCGCTTCAGAGTAAAAGCTTTGTTGACGAAACATTTGAAGGCTCTCTGCCTGCGTTCATTGCGGCTTTTACAAAAAATCAGACACTTTCAGAAAAGGACATTGCAGAAATAAGAGCAATGATTGATGCCTACGGGGAGGGTTGATTATGGATACTTTTATGCTTAAGCTTTTCAACATGAGCATTACAGCAGCGTGGCTTATTCTTGCTGTTATAGCGCTTCGCTTTCTTCTTAAAAAAGCACCGAAATATATACATCTTTCAATGTGGGCTTTAGCAGGAATCCGTCTTATATGTCCTTTCAGCATTGAAAGCGTTTTAAGCATTATACCCTCTGCAGAACCTATACCGCAGAATGTTCAGTCGGTACAACCTGTCAGAACGGTAATACCTGCAGTAAACGACATTGTCAATCCCGTTATTCAGACTCTGACAGAAAAGCCGTACACCCAAGGGTTTGATCCCGTTGAAAATTTTTTGTCAGTTGCTGTCTACATATGGATTGCAGGTTTTGTATCACTTATTCTTTATTCAATCATCAGTTATCTCCGGCTTCGCAGAAAAGTAAAAATATCTGTAAGATACAAAGATAATATTTTTCTTTGCGACAACATAAAAACACCTTTTATTCTCGGAATATTCAGACCGAAAATATATCTTCCGTCAGGCATAAACGCGAACCATATAAACCACGTTATTTCCCATGAATCAGCACACATAAAAAGAGCTGACAACATTATAAAACCTCTCGGTTTTCTTATATTGTGCATTCACTGGTTCAATCCTCTTGTATGGGCGGCATATAATCTTTTCTGCCGTGATATTGAACTGGCATGTGACGAAAAAGTTATAGGAAAAATGGAAACGGATGAAAAAAAGAATTATTCCGAAACACTTCTTGCTCTGAGTATGCCCGTAAAAATCCTCGGTGCATGCCCTCTTGCATTCGGTGAAACGGGAGTAAAAGACAGAATAAAATCTGTTCTCAATTACAAAAAACCTGCTCTTTGGATAATAATTATCTCCGTAATTGCCGTAATTGCAGTTGCTGCAGGTTTTATGACAAGTCCTCAGGAATTCGAAATTGACGGATATCACTATATTGATAAATATTACTATGACAAAGTAATAGGTGCTGAAAGGGCAAACGATGAAATGCGTGATATCAGTTACAGAATCGGTGAGGATATGGTAATCACTAAGTTTTTCGGCACAGGAACAGGCAATTCAGCAACACTCGGCACACTTAAGAAATACACAGATAATAAATACGAAATCGGACTTGTACTTGATACTCTGCCTGCACTGTATTCTGAAAAAACAATTAAAACCGTTTACTGCGCTGAATATTATCTTTCAGACAAATACATTTTCATAATGTTTAAAAACGGAGATTTCATAGGTGCATATCTGCCGACAGACAGCAGCGGAAACTATTATGTAATGGAATCATTCAGACTGAAAAGAAATTCCGATGTAACGGTGGAATATGCAACGGAAGTCAGTGAAATATTCATTTCAGGCTACACAACACACGATGATGTGACTTTCGGAATAATCGAAACACAGTTCGGTCCGTCACCGCATGTTGTTGTAAAGTGTGAAAACAACACGGGAGACAAGCTCTGTTACGGTACGGCATACGGTGTTTTCCGCCATGAAAACGGTAAAAAGATTGATTGCAATACCGACGAAGACAGAGTCTGGACAACACCGCTTTGTGTTTCAGGTGAAAAGATAATTACAAGAAAATTCACTCTTACGGGGTATGACATTTCCGTTCCCGGTTTGTACAGTGTTGAATTTTCTTTCGGTGTGGGTGAAAATTGCGATACAGACGAATACCGTGCAATTGCCGAATTTTATATTGAAGAAACAGTTTCATCAAGCGAAGTAAAAACATCTGACCCATCTGTCATCCCCGAAACTTCAACAGTCAGAATTGACACAGATGAAACAACAACATCACTCCCCTCAGAGACAACAGTAATTACCGAACCAACCACAACCGCAATTTATGATTACGAAGATAACGGAACGGTTACTTTTAACGCTGAAGTTATTGAAGTTAATAAAAACAGCATTCTTGTTGAACCTTTTGAAGGGGAAAACGAAAGAAATTCTGCAAGCAGAATCAGTGTCAGCACTGTACTTAAAGGCAACGATCCTTTACCTGAAATAAAAAAAGGAGATTACGTAACAATAAAATATGACGGAATGATTCAGGAAACATTCCCTGCACAGATAACGGTAGTTTATTCAATAACTCTGCATCAGCGCGGCTTATAATACAAAAAAGACAGACAGTAAAAAACAAAGAAGTTTTTTACTGTCTGTTTGCATCTGAACTGTTAATTACAATTATTCGGCCAATGCCATTTTCATGCCCGTTGCTTTCTGTCCCCATGCATTTGCCCAGCTTTCGCAATACAGCTTGTAATATGAAATATTGTTCTTTTTTCTGTAAGAAGAAAAAACATTACACCAGATTGCTGACGGGATAGCAATGACTATATAATAAAGAGGTCCGAGCAGAAGACACTGCCATGTATGTCCGTACTCATGGATTCTTGTGTTATAAGTCCATTTTTTACTCTTATGCTGATCACGCATAAATATGAACATTCCCAAAGAAAGACCGCCCTGATTCCAGGGAAGATACACAATATATGAATAGCCGAATCGCTGAAAACGGCGTTTTTTGATTTTGGTACAGATAAGGAATGCAATACCTCCGACAATATTCACTGGCAGTCCCCATGTCCACTGAACAAGATAAAAAAGAAAATCAAGAACTGAGTTTTTGGCATTTTTCTCCTTTTTGTCGGGTGCTTTTTTTGTAATATCAATCATTATTCGCAAGCTCCTTTTCCTTTTCTTTATTTTTCAGAATAAGATACTGTCCGTTTTCATCCGTATCAAGCATGTGTTCTTTTCCGTCTGTTGAAACTCCCTGACCAAGCCATGTGTTTTCAAATTTCTGACCTGAAATCAATTCACAGCGTTCGAGCTGTTCTTTTGTAAGAGTTACACTACCGTATTTATGCTTTGTTGCAACGGCTGCACGTATCATTGTATGATCGTCCTTTGTCATACGGAAGTTTTTAAGAAGAATAAGTGCAACTATTGCAGCTACAATGGGAATTACAGCAACACATATACGCACACCGAGAACTGCACTTCCTGACTGTGCAAAAAGAAGTCCTGTTTTTGATTCATAATCAGCAACAGTATCGCCTGTAACAAGACCGAATCCCTGAAGAGTAAATCCGACAAGAGCAGCCATTACACCGCTTATACTTTTCTTTATAAGCGTACTGAAAGTCGCAATTACGCCCTCACGTCTTCTGCCGGTGATAAGTTCATCAACGTCTGTAAGATCGGGGAAAATATTTGTTGAAACAAATCCCAGTCCCGACATACCGAAGGGATAAAGAATCATGCTCAACATCATAAGAACTGTCCAGATAAATGAACCGCCGGACTGCATTATAAGACCGATTCCGAGACCTGCAACCATAAGCGGTGTTACAATATTACCGCATTTCTTTTTACCGTGTTTCATTGTAAGGGCATAGTTAAGCGGGAATGCACCTGCCTCAGCAACACCTGCAACTGCGTTGAAAAGCGCATATTTGCTGTACTGATTTGCAAGATATTTTATGTAATAAACCTTGGAATTTGCATAAAATCCTGTTGCAAACTGGTATGCAAGGCTCATAAAGAAATACTGACGGAAAGACTTATTTTTGAATACAAGAACATATTCCCTGATAATATATTTCACATCAAGCTTTTCAACTTTATTATCAAGAGAACTCGGTTCTCTTGTTTTTGCGTAAGTAAGAAATACTGCAAAAGCGAAAAACAGTGCAAGAACAATACCTATTACAAGAAACGGCTTTTTTGAAGCAGAAGTTATATTATCACCTGAACCGAACGCTGCAAGAACAACAACTACAATACCGAAAGCAGGAATCATACCTGCAGAATTGAACAGGTATCCCACCGAATTATACTGTGTTCTCAGGTTATACTCGGGAGCAAGTTCGGGAAGCATAGCCGTATGCGGCACACCGATTACCGTATAAGCAGTTTTGTAAAGCATGTAAACAAGTACAAAATAAAACATTGCTTTTGTTGAATTTTCCGCACCGTTAAGCCCGTAGGAATTCCACAGAAGTATATATGAAACAGCCATAAGAGGAATGCCCCATAAAAGGTACCGTCTGTGTTTACCGGTCTTTGATCTTGTACGGTCTGTGATAATACCCATAACAGGGTCCGTAACGGCATCCCATACAGTGGCAATCATTACAACAATACCTGCCTGATTGAGTGACAGATTTACGACGTCTGTAAGGAACACTGTAAAATACATGCCGATTATGTATCCTGCACCGCCCATGTACATGTTTGCATAACTGTAATTGAGCATAGGCAGAATAGTCGTTTTAAAATCACCCTGAACGCCTATTGCTTTTTTGATTCTTTCTCCCATTTCAGCACCACCAGTTTTTTTATTCGATATTTTCAATCATCTATATATACAATTTCATCTGTCATATCCGTTCCGCAGACACGTCTTTCGGGCAGAGACAGATTATATAAATCCGTTGCTGTTGATTCAAGTGCAAAAATACGTTTTGCATCATTATCGAGATATTTTACATCACCGTATTTCATTATTACGGGAACAAAATATTTTGTTTTCATTTCTTTGAGCATTGCACGTCCGTTATTATTGAGTCCCAACACTCTTATATAAGGCGGCAGAGATACCACATCTTCTGTTTTTATACCGAGGAATGAAGAAAGGATTATTCTTCTTATTCTGGCGTGGGTATATCTCTTTGTTTTCACCTTATCAAAAATTTCACCTAAAGAAACGGATGTTTTTACCGCTTCAATAATACGGTGTTCTATTCCCTCTGCAACATCGGGCACACCGATAAAGTCCGACGGTTGCATTCTTCGAAGATGAGCCAGCACTGCAGTCTCAAGATTTGAATAAAGAGCAGGATAAATGCCCTTTGCAACAGCATTTTCAAAAACCTCAAATGAATTTCCGGGAACAAAAGCCGAAAAATCCTTGCCTGTTTTTACATAATTTCTTATATTCATTGCAGATGTGAATTTTCCGCTTACACTGCTGCTGTCGTGTCCTCCTCCGTTTCTTGCAATACCTACGGGATTTATTCCCGACTTGAATGACTGCAAAGCTTTAAGATATTCAACTGCAAGAATATTATTCGGTTTCATAAGAATATCACCGCAATCTTTGCCGAGAATTTCACTGATAACTGCTGCCCTTGCCTCCGGATAGGAACACATTTTTTCGTCATAATAATTCTTTATTTCACGACTATATACATTATCGCTGAGCACTCTTGCAACTTTTGTAAGAGTTTCAATGTCATCATCTTCACAACCGAACGAAAGGTTATTTACTATACCTGCCTGATGTGCAATATAAACAGCACCTCTTGCAAATCTCTCTGCAGATGCGGTTGCCCATGGCGCAGGCAGTTCAACAACAAGATCAGCACCGTTCATAAGTGCGATTCTTGCTCTTTCGCGTTTATCAAGAAGAGCAGGTTCCCCTCTCTGAACAAAGTTGCCTGACATTATTGCCATTATGAAAGAATTGTCAGTTTTCTTCCATGTCTGCTCAATATGATACTTATGACCGTTATGAAACGGGTTGTATTCCGCAACAATTGCTGTTACATTCATATTTTTTCAATATCCTTTCAAAAAAATGTTGAAAAATCTGTTTTATAAGTATATAATATAACAATAAACAAAAAGTATCAAGAATTATTTTTTTACGGAGGTCTTTCAAATGAAAATTCTTGTTATCAATGCCGGTAGCTCTTCTCTTAAATTTCAGCTTATCGACATGAACGGTGAAGTTGTAATCGCAAAAGGTACTTGCGGCAGAGTAGGTGCGGAAATGGGCGAATTCGAAATGAAGACAGCTCAGGTCAGCATAGAAAAGGAAGTTGCTATGGCAAACCATACAGAAGCTTTCCTCGTTGTTAAAGATGCTCTCACAACAGGCGAAACAAAGGTTATCGACAGTCTTTCTGAAATCGGTGCAATCGGTCACAGAGTTGTTCAGGGCGGTGCTATCTATAAAGAAAGCACACTCATCACAGATGAAGTTGTAAAAGGTATCGAAAGTCTTTGCGACCTCGCTCCCCTTCACAATCCTGCTCACATTCAGGGTATCAACGCTTGTATGGAAGTTTTCGGCAAGGATGTTCCCGAAGTTGCAGTTTTCGACAACGCATTCCATTCAACAATGCCCGAAGAAGCTTATATGTTCGGCATTCCCTATGAATATTATGAAAAATATCAGATCCGCCGTTACGGTTTCCACGGCACATCACACAGATATGTAAGCGGTGAATGCGCAAAGATCATGGGCAAGAATATTGAAGATCTCAAAATCATCACTTGCCATCTTGGTAACGGTTCATCAATCACAGCTGTCAAAGGCGGCAAAGTTATTGACACATCAATGGGTCTCACTCCCCTTGACGGTTTCGTAATGGGTACACGTTCAGGTAACCTTGACCCCTCAGTTGTTACATTCCTTCAGGAAAAAGAAGGCTGGACACCTGCTGAAACAGATGCAGTTCTCAACAAGAAGTCAGGTATCTGGGGTATTTCTGGCGGTTACAGTGATGACAGAGATATTCAGAGAGAAGCTAACGCAGGCAACAAGAGAGCTGACCTTGCAAGAAGAATGCAGTGGTATCAGATCAGAAAGTACATCGGTCAGTACATTGCAGCAATGCAGGGTGTTGACGCAATCGTTTTCACAGGCGGTATCGGTGAAAACTCACAGGCTCTCCGTAAGAACGTTATAGAAAGCTTTGCATATCTCGGTGTAACATTCAATGAAGATGAAAACCCCAAGGCAATCAGAGGTGTAGGCGGCGAACTTTCAGGTGCTGATTCAACAGTTAAGGTTTACGTTATTCCCACAAATGAAGAACTCATGATTGCAAGAGATACAAAGGAAATTGCAGAAAAAGTTCTCGGCTGATAATCCGATAAAAAAGAAAATCACCTCAGAAGAGGTGATTTTTTTATGCATAAATTGTCTCAAAAAGCAAATCAACCGCAGATTTATCGGGCAGACATTCAAGATGATAAACAGGCGTACTTACGGCAATTTTTTCTGCCAGCAATGTCACTGTTTTATTATACTCGGGATTCCACCCGGAATAGTAGCATCCTTCAAACACTGCCTTATACGCTTTTATACCTTTGAGACGGTTTATTTTATTGACTTTTGACTGACCGAGATAAACAATTGCCCTCACGGGGAGAATTCTGTTTTTACAGATATCCGAAGAGCCGGAAAAAGGCAATCCGGAGGCAACAATTCTGCCGTCTTTTTCATACAGCAATACTTTATCACCGTTGATAATCTCAGCATCTGTATATTTCTCCCACAGTGCTGCCTGAGTAGACTTCCCTGTTTCGCACGGTGCTGTAAAAAGTATACTTTCTCCGTTATGCTCAATAAATGATGCATGAAAAACGGTACAGCCGAAATGCGCAGCAACATCATCGAAATTAAGTAGTGAAAAAACAAGTCTTGTCCATATCATCCCTGCGTATTTTTCAGGAATGAAAATTTCATGCCCGTTCTGATTATTTTTTGCAACTTTACGAAGTGCATAATAGTCAGACTCGCCTGTTGCATGATAATAAAAATATAAATTTTCCGAATCTTCCGAAACAGTGAATGAGTCTGCATTACTGATCACATTACCGCAGATATTTCCGATTTCTTTTATATAATCAAATCTGACAATAACATCCGATTGCTGATTTTCGCAAAGAAAACTGCTGTAGGGTTCTTTAAGCGCAAGCTGCTCGGGTGTATAGACACCTATAACAATTTCCCCTGCCCTGAACTGACAAAAATACATTACTCATCACCTCACTGCTGAAATTCTATCATAATCGGAACAAAAAATCAACAGGACCTGTCAATCACTATTGACAAGTCCTGAATTTTTATAAACAAATTACAGCTTCATTGCAACATCCCATGCCTGCCAGATAACAGTTCTGAGATTACCAACCTTGAATGCGTCACCGATAACATGAACATGCTTTGACTTTTCTGCAACGGGTGCAGGCTTGTAGCCGACTGAAAGAATAACATTATCACAAGGAATGTCTGTTGTCTTGCCGTCCTTGTCAGCAACAGTCACGCCGTCTGCACGAACTTCAGTTGTCTTTGTTTCAAGATAAACGGGAACTTTGTTTGCCTTGAAGAAGTCACGAAGGAAGCTTGTGTTTGCAAGAGCAACACCGGGAGTTGTGATAAGGTCGTCCTGCATCTCAATGATAACAGGCTTCTTGCCCTGAAGATAAAGGTCATAAGCAATTTCACAACCTGTAAGACCGCCACCGACAACAACAACGTTGTCACCTACTGTCTTATTGCCGAGAAGGTAATCAACAGCTTCTATGCCGTATTCTGCAAAGCCCTTAACGGGAATCTTGTTTGCAACTGAGCCTGTTGCGATGATAACTTCATCAGCATTGAGTGAATCAATATTCTTCACTTCTGTGTTGAAATGAACATTAATGTCATATTTCTGGATTTCACGGTTATACCATGCGATAAGGTCACGGTCTTTCTCCTTGAATGAAGGAGCAGCAGCTGCTATGAATACACCGCCGAGCTTGTCAGTCTTTTCGTAAAGATTTACCTTATGCCCTCTCTTTGCGCAGACGATTGCAGCTTCCATCCCGCCGATACCGCCGCCGACAATTGCAATTCTCTTTGATTTCTTAGCGGGCTTAATGCTGTATTTCTTTGACTGCATTGTCTGAGGATTAAGAGCGCAACGTGAAAGACCCATTGTATCCATAAGATCCTGTGTATTTGCGTGTCCCTTTGAAGTTGAGAAGTTGAAACAAGCACTGTGACAGCATATACAGGGTCTGATATCTTCAATTCTGTCTTCAATAAGCTTTGTTATCCATTCGGGATCAGCAAGGAACTGACGGGCAACACCTACAGCGTCAATTTTGCCGTCTGAAATAGCTGCAGCACCGACATCAGGCTCCATACGGCCTGCACAGACAACGGGGATATCAACGAACTTCTTGATGTGTGCAACATCATCAAGATTACAGTTCTGAGGCATGTACATGGGAGGATGTGCCCAGTACCATGAGTCGTATGTACCGTTATCGGCATTGAGCATATCGTAACCTGCATCCTGAAGATACTTTGCAGCCTTTTCGGATTCGGGCATTGCACGACCTACTTCTGTATATTCTTCACCGGGCATTGCACCTTCGCAGAAGCCCTTCATCTTTGATTCAACAGAATAACGGAGTGATACGGGATAATCATTACCGCAAGCTTCTTTGATAGCCTTTACAACTTCAACAGCAAAACGGTATCTGTTTTCAAAGTTGCCACCGTATTCGTCTGTTCTCTTGTTAAAGAATTCGATTGCAAACTGGTCAAGAAGGTAACCTTCGTGAACAGCGTGAACTTCAACACCGTCAACACCTGCATCACGGCAAAGCTTAGCAGTTTTAGCAAAAGCTTCGATGATTTCATGAATCTGATGCTTTGTCATTTCGGGACAAATGATGTCATGAGCCCAACGTGAAGGCTGGGGAGAGGGAGAAGCAAGTTCGTGTGATGTATCAAGAACGGGCTTGATAAGCTTACGTGTAAACTTATTTCTGTGAAGAGGAGCAACAAGCTCAGTAATAGCCCATGAACGACCCATACCTGCTGTGAGCTGAACAAAAAGTTTAGCACCTGTTTTGTGGATTTCGTCCATGAATTCTTTAAGC
>JAZOUN010000167.1:0-2685 GCA_045658165.1 Acutalibacteraceae bacterium | reverse complement strand
TATCCGTCATCACCGGTCTTGTAGGACATTATACCTATATTATTGACAACATAAACATTATCACCTATAAAAACAGACCTTGTTTTTCCGTATGTTGCACCTGATTTTCCGTTATATATATCATCGATCACGATTCCGCCGTCGGTTATGCTGAAAACAACAGCCTTTCCGAATGAATAATCGTAATAAAGAATAACTGCAAATGTGTTTTCATCAACCGTTACAAATTCCTTATGATTACCTGTAAATGTCGCCATTGTGCCTGTTGAATAATTATCAAGTTCTTTCGGATTGTAGGGGTCAGACACATCAAAGAGTGAAATCTTTGCAGTACCGTCAGTACCCGTCATTGTGCCGCCCTCACCTACTCCGATAATAAGACCGTCACCTACAGGGTGAAGATAAGTTGAGAAACCGGGTATTTTGAGTTCACCCTTTATTTCGGGATTTACGGGGTCGGAAAGGTCAACAATAAAGAGCGGATCGGTCTGCATGAATGTTACAAGATAAAGAGCTTCGCCCATGAATCTTGCAGATTTCATCTGTTCTTCGGGAGCAATACCGCCGAGGAAACCGACAATTTTCATATCCTTATCAACGACATAGACCATTGTTTCACGCTTTTTGTTGCTCCAGTTCATGCCGTTTGTGGCAATTCTGAAATAATCGCCGTGCTTATCCATGGAAAACTGATTGATGAAGTTTCCGCATACTGTTACGGAGGCGGAATAATTCACACCGTCATCAGTAATTTCCATTTTATGAATACGGGTAGCCATTTCGTTTTTGTTTCCGAGTGTATCCGATACAACTTCTTCCCCGCTCTGAGTCCATGTTGAATACAGAGTTTCGGCAACGAAGATTTCCTCTTTTGTGCAGTAGATTTCCTCTGTACCGCCGAGCAAAGCATTGACCTTGGGTTCTGATTTTTCGGAATCAAGATTCACAACGGATGTTACAATAAATGTTTCGGGATTTTTTTCATCGAATACATTTATTCTCTCTGACGGAATCTTCTGCATTTCACCGTCACCGACTGAATATTCGGGAACGGCAATATCCTTTACAACCTCACAGGCACCTTCAAAATCGTCAGCCTGAACGGAATTATAAGGTATTGAAAATCTTGCAACGGTAATGAGCTTACCGTCTGTGATTCGTGATGAAACATAGTCGCCCGTAATTTTATGGGTAAATGATTCCTTGGGTTCTGTTTTATCCGAAATATCAAAACATTTTACTATTGTATCGGTTTTCAGAGCAATACAACAGCAGTCACCCACAGCACCGAATGAGTTGTTGTATGTCACGGGCTGATATTCGGAAGTTTCTTTAAGAATAACAACAAGTGTATCGTTATAAAGGAACATTTCAGACGGATTTGCCGTGAAATCAACATAACCTTCAAGTTCGATCTCACCGACAAGCTTCATCTTTGCATCAGCATCGGTTTCAACGATTTTTATTGTGTTATCGGCGTAATAATAAATATATTTTCCGTCAGTTTTTACAATATCGGCTTCATCAACACCCTTTACCTGAGTATTGGTCGTTGAATGCTCTGCTTCCTCTGAAACGGAACCTTCTGCCAGGGGTGAATCTGTCGGCGCACTGCTTGAAGTCCCCATACCGGCAGAATTATTAACAGCCATATCCATCGAAGCATCTTTATCTGCAATGATATAGTCAAACAATCCGTTGAATATGCCGTCAGAATCAGACTGAGCATAGTAAGTGTTATTATAGATATCTTTATAATAGTTAAGAACAGTTTTATGAATCACAGAGTAATCTGATGATGCCGCATGATTTTCTATAATTTCCTGTTGCTCGGTATCATTGAGATTCTGAGTTTCCTTTTGAACGGGAATCATATCAAGACCGATAACAGCCGTCAACCCGATAAGAATTACAAATATTGCCGCCGCAGATACCCATTGTGCTATTCTTTTTTTCGGGAATGAAACGATTCGTTTCGGCTCGTTTATTGAGCCTTTTTCATTTAAAAGCTTTTCAATATTTTCCGCAGACAGTGATTCGGGAAGAGTTATATCTTCACCCATGAGTTTGTTTTCAAATTCATTCTTAAAATTTTTCATTGCTCTCACCTCACTGCAAAATTTCCCGCAATTTATCAAGGGACCGTGAAAGTTTTGAACGTACGGAACCTGCTTTCATATCAAGTATTTCCGCAATTTCATTACTTTTATAGCGTCCTATAACACTCAGAAGAACAATCTGTTTTTCTTCAGGTGTCAGAGAATCAAGAGCATTTTTAAGCTCTGCCGACACAGTAAAATCCGACACGGACAAATCACATTCTGCTTCATTTATTTCATGTATAGATACAGTACAAAGCCTGTCTGCGGGATTAATAAGCCTTGATTTGCATTCATTTGAAAGAATTTTAAACATCCATGATTTGAAAGATGACGGTTTTTTGAGTTTTGCAATGTTTTTAAAGGCAATCAAAACAGCCTCCTGCACCGCATCCTCGGCATCTGCACTCTTACCGGTATACCAGAGTGCAAAACGATACAGGTCGTCCGCATAGAAGCTGTAAACTGTCGCAAACGCCTTACTGTTTCCTGCCTGTGCCTCTCTGATGAGTTTTATGAGATCGTTTTTCATCCGTGTCACGCTCCCTTCACCTATTAGAGTGGAAAAAGAAGTAAAGTGTTGCAA
>JAZOUN010000166.1:0-2292 GCA_045658165.1 Acutalibacteraceae bacterium | reverse complement strand
TCACCGTGAGCATCATCAATAGTACGGTCAACCATACTTCCGCTGCCGAGATAGGGAGCCATCCAATGATAATATGTAAGAGCCTTGAAGGCACGGACGGGGTCAGCCTTTAAAAGCTCACCGCTTATCTTTTTTTCTGTGTGCCACTCTCTGAAATCAATCCAGGAATCCTTGAATCCCTTCCATTTTCTGTATCGGGCAAGTTCATAACCATTATAAAAACGTTTTCTGCTGCCCCAATTTTTCTTTTCAGCCATTATGCTCACCTCTTTCGGTTTTCTTTAATTCAAGTGCTTCAACAAATGCCTGGAATCGTGTACGCAACTGACCTGTTGAAGTGTTTACATATTCCTTTTCGATACCCATACAGGGCAAGTCATAGTCACTTTCCATTACGTGCTGACAATACATACGCTCATATTCCCAGTACTCACAGAATTTCATCTGCTGAACAATAAGTCCGTCTGCATTATAATCCTCAGCAAGCTTCTTGAGATACTGTTTTCTGCCGTGAACCTTCTCCGGATTCATAAATCTCGGACATTCATTGGTTTCAATATAGTGTCTTGCAATAGCATTCATTGCAGTTTCGCCGTCACGGATTTCTATTTCTTCTCTTCCCGGAAGTGAGCCGAAGCAATACCTGTCTGCAACGACAAAAGCGCCTGAATCCTCAATAAGCTTTGTAAAATCGGGATCATCATTCTCACCGCCAGCAAGAACAACTCTTACACGATACCAGGGTTTTTCATCAGCAACTCTTGTTTTCAGTTCTTCAAGTGTCTCCTTAAGATAAGGCATAATAAGATCATGAGGGCAGCACTCACTGACAAGTTCGATAAGATGGAACTCATAACCCGTAAGAGGAGGATTTTCGAGTTTACGGTAATTACCGATTTCAGTCACTACACGGCAAAGCTCATTGTGTTTTTCTATAGCATTACGCAATGCCTCTTCTGAAACATCAACACCATACACATCATTCAGACGGTCAAGAATATGTTTTTTCAGCTGCTTTTCGTAGTGTTTTATTGCATAATCCTTTGTTACAAAAGGAGCATCAAGATGAGAAACAAAAAACTTTTCGTTCTGTTCTTTTACAAGGTCAAGCATCTCAAAATGCTCGTGGGAACGGTGCATCATTCCGCAGGTTTCTGTGCTGAGCAATGCAGAAAAGAAATTGTAACCTCCCTCAATAGCAAGCTCGAGAATGCTTCTTGAGTACATACAGGTTTTTTCCGACATATAATATGTCGCAATAGCTGTGTCGGCAACTCCCGGAGCCCTGAGTCTTACGGAAAAGCATCCGTCAAGGTTCATAAGCACTTCGGGTACGTAATAGCAGGAATATCCGAGAGCAAGCTTTCCGTCATCCAAAGCCTTATCCACAAGTTCATTTTTTACTTCCCTGAGAAGCTCTTCAAAATATACACGGTATTTTAAATCTCTCATTTTTTAATAACCGCCTTTCTTTCGTGCAAACTCGGCTGCTCCCAATGCCCCCATAAGCTGAGGATCAACAGCCAGTTCAATCACCTTTGTTTTTAATACTTTTTCAATAGCTTTTTTCAGACCTTCGTTTTTGGCACAACCGCCGGTAAGAGTAATGCTGTTTATTGCACCTGCTTTTTTAGCCATAATAAAGCAACGCTTTGCAACAGCCATCTGAATACCTGCTGCGATTTCTTCGGGTGCTTTCCCCTCACCCACAAGTGCAATTACCTCCGATTCAGCAAAAACAGTACACTGTGCAGTAACGGGTATTGCATTTTTTGCTTTAAGCGATAGTACGGAAAACTCTTCAAGGCTCATTTCAAAGGAATGTGCCATAGCTTCGTAAAAACGGCCTGTACCTGCGGCACATTTATCGTTCATTGCAAAATTCTTAACTGTACCGTCAGATGCAACGGCTATACCCTTGACATCCTGGCCGCCGATATCAATAATTGCCTTGACTTCAGGATTTGTAACATGAACACCCATTGCGTGGCAAGAAATTTCAGACACATTTTCGTGAGCAAAGGGCACACGGTTTCTTCCGTAGCCTGTACCTACTATATATGTAAGCTCTTCAGGTCCGGAAATACCGTCAACCTGAGAAATACAGTTTTCAACAGCAAGAACAGAAGACTGTTCAGCATTTATTTTGCTGCGCTGAATTGTAGTTGCAACAATTTTTCCGTTTTCATCCAGAATAACAGCTTTTGTGTAGGTTGACCCCACATCACAGCCGGCAAAATATTTCATAACTTTATCATTCCTTTATCAGTATAATGTTTTCCATAAGGTCAA
>JAZOUN010000165.1:0-11751 GCA_045658165.1 Acutalibacteraceae bacterium | reverse complement strand
TGAATGATACCTGTTCTGTCTCTTAAATCAATGAAGATAAGAGCACCCAGGTCTCTCTGACGCTGAACCCAACCGCAGAGAGTAACTTTTTTACCCGCATCGGCAAGTCTTAAATCACCGCAGTAGTCTGTTCTCTTAAGACCCTGTAAAAAATCCATTATTTTAACCCTCCTAAAAATGCTGACGGATCAACATCACCGACATTGAAATCGTCAACTGCCTTGTTGATTGACATGTTTATAAAATTAACTGCAAAATTGTCAAGTTCAACGGGCATTTCTGAACCGTCTGCCATGCACTTGACATTCACAACACCGTTTGCAATTTCGTCTGAACCGAGAACTGCTGTGAAAAGAACGCCCATCTTGTTTGCAAACTTCATCTGAGCTTTGAGTGATCTGCCTACTGTATCAAACAGACAGGCAACACCCTCTTCTCTTAAAGCTGAAGCAAGTTCTGCAGCTTTGATGTTTGCTTCTTCATTCATTGATGCAATATAAAGGTCAACAGGATTTTCGGGGGGAAGTTCGATTCCTCTTGCTTCAAGAAGCATCATGAATCTTTCAAGACCTACTGCAAAACCACAGGCGGGAACAGCGGGACCGCCGAGCTGTTCAACAAGACCGTCATAACGTCCGCCGCCGCAGACTGTGCTCTGTGCACCGATTGAACCTGTTACAAACTCAAAAACAGTTCTTGTATAGTAATCAAGACCTCTTACGATTGTGGGATTGACTGTATATTCAATACCCATTGCATTGAGATACTTCTGAACAGCATCAAAATGTGCCTGACAATCATCACAGATGTAATCAAGAATCTTGGGAGCATTCTCTGCAATTCCTGAACATACAGGACTCTTACAGTCGAGAATTCTCATGGGGTTTCTGTCGAGTCTGCCTTTGCATGTTTCGCAAAGATCATCTATATTTGAGTTAAAATACTCTTTGAGAGCTGTCTGATAATTCTTTCTGCATTCGAGGCAACCGATTGAGTTGATTTCAAGTCTTAAATCGTCAATGCCGAAGAAATCGAAGATGTGTTTGCCCAGAGCGATAACTTCTGCATCTGCTGCGGGAGCTGCAGCACCGAAACATTCAACACCGAACTGATGGAATTCACGGAGTCTGCCTGCCTGAGGCTTTTCGTAACGGTAGCAGGGTGTTACATAAGCGAGCTTCATGGGCATGGGTTCATTGAAAAGACCGTGCCCAAGGAATGCTCTTACAGCACCTGCTGTGCCTTCGGGCTTGAGAGTGATGCTTCTGCCGCCGTTATCTTCAAAAGTGTACATTTCTTTCTGAACAACGTCTGTTGTTTCGCCGACTGAACGGTTGAAAAGCTCTGTATGTTCAAAAACGGGGGTTCTGATTTCTTTAAAACCGAAATTGTTGCCGATTTCGAGCATGGTAGCTTCGATAAATCTGTTCTTGTAGCTGACTGAGGGCAGGACGTCACCTGTACCTCTTGCAGCTTTTGTTAATAAAGCCATAAAAAATACCTCATATTTAGATAAGGCGACTAAAAGCCGCCTTGTTTTTATACTGATTCAATTTATCTGACAAGTTCTCTCCAGTCAAGGTCGCCTCTCTGAAGTCCCATAATAAGACATTCTGCTGTAGCAATATTTGTTGCAAGAGGAATGTTGTGAACGTCACAAAGTCTTAAAATAGCAGCTTCGTTAGGCTCGTGAGGTTTTGCGTTGAGAGGATCTCTGAAGAAGAGAAGCAAATCAATTTCGTTGCATTGAATTCTTGACGCAATCTGTTGGTCGCCGCCCTGTGTACCGCTTAAGAATCTTGTGATTTTAAGTCCGGTTGCTTCAGAAACAAGTCTGCCTGTTGTACCTGTTGCACAAAGGTTGTGGTGGCTGAGTATTCCGCAATATGCAATGCAGAACTGTGTCATGAGTTCTTTTTTTGAATCATGTGCTATCAATGCTATATTCATATGTTTGCACCGACTTTCTGTCAGAAATTTATAATTATATAATATTACCTTTAAATAATAACATAAAACTACAATATTTTCAATATTTTATTTTAATAAATATTTAATATTTTTGTAATTATTACTTCAATTCACTTAATTTCAATGGGATGTTGTTACCGTTGAGTCTGCCGGTAATTCGTCTGATCGCTTTTGAAAAATTACTTTTTTTATCCGGAAGAACGGATGTGACCGAGCTGTAAGGAATTTTTTTGTCCTGAGGGATAATTCCTATCAATCTTACACCTGATTTGTCAATAACACCGTCAACATTAAGAAGTCTGCTTTTTATTGCTGCTTTTTTTTCAAAACGGTTGATGATGAGACGCATATTGTCTCTGTCTATGCCGAATTTTTCCGTTTCGGCAGCGGCAGTTGCTGCACATCTTACGGATATTTCATCTGCAGTTGCAACAAAAATCGCTTTGTCACAGCTTTTTGCTGCACGTTTTAAATTATCATCAATTCCTGCTGCAGCATCAATGAAAATTATATCAAAATCTTTTTCGCACTCATTTATGATGTTTACAAAAACATCTTCCTCAATATCGTCGGGGTATGATGCAGGAGATGGGAGCAGACAGAGATTTTCTGTAACTTCAATAAATGCACTTTCTGCAGTGCAGTTTTTGTTCGCAATATCAAGCCATGTGTTCATTTTTTTCTCTGCAACACCCAGCATGACATCAAGAGCACCGAGACCTGTGTCGGAATCTATAAGAAGAACTTTTTTTCCGGATTCAGACATGGATTTTCCGATAAATGATGTGACGGTTGATTTTCCTACACCGCCTTTGCCTGATGCTATAAGAATTTTATCTGCCATAGTTCTGATCTCCGTTTATCTGAGTAATTGATTTGTCTGCTGCTGAGAAGAAATCTGATTTTTTGTTGAGAAGTAATATTCGTAAATATCAGCCGCAACGGTTGCTGTTGCAGTACCGCTGTCTACGTTTTCTATAATAACGGCAATTGCAATTTCGGGATCGTCAAAGGGTGCAAAGGAAATATTAAGACCGTTGTTGCCTTCAACAGTTTTGCCGTCAATAATTTTTTTGACCTGTGTTGTACCTGTTTTTGCGCCTACTTTTTCACTTATAGCTGAAAATGCATTTGCACATGTACCTGTTGTTGTAACAGCAAGCATACCCTGTTTTACAATATCAATGGATCTCTGAGAAAATCCTGTTTCTTCAACAACTTCGGGTTTTGCCTCATAGATAACATTGCTGGTCTGTGCATCTTTTATATATTTAACGTAATGACACTTGTAGCGTGTTCCGTTATTTGCGATTGTTGCACCGTAATTTGCAAGCTGAAGAATGGTAAAAAGGTTATCTGACTGACCGATAGATGCCTGAATCGTGTCACCCATCTGCCATGTTGAACCGATTGATTGTCTGTAGGCTCTGCCGGCAAGAATACCTTTTGCTTCTGAAATTTCAGTACCTGTTTTTTCACCAAGACCGAGCTTCTGGCTGTATTTGTTCATAACATCAATTCCGAGAGTTTTACTCATGTTGTAGAAAAAGATGTTGCACGATTTTTCAATAGCAGAAACAACATTAAGGTCACCGTGAGAACCGAGACATGTGAATGTAACGTCGTAATATTCAAATTCTCTGTTACAGTAAACGGTGTCGTCTTTACCGATTATTCCTTCTTCAAGAGCTGCGAGAGAAGTTGAAAGTTTCATTGTTGAACCGGGTTCGTAAGTACTCTGAAGAACTCTGTTGAGAAGGGGAGTGTTTTCGTCGGCAATAAGTTCGTTGTATTTTTCAAAATATTCGGAAAGGTCATATGAGGGGAATGATGCACTTGCAAGAATTTCACCGGTGTGAACATCAAGAACTACAACAGCGCCTGCAGCGGCAAGACCTGATTCTGCAGTAAGCTCAAGACTGCGTTTCTCAAGTGAATTCTGTGCAACTCTCTGAAGTCCGGAATCGATTGTGAGGAAAACAGAGTCGCCCTGCTTGGGGACAAGAGTGTATTCTGATGTGACAGTGCCGTCATTTGCGGTTGTTATGGTTTTTATGCCTTTTTCACCGCGGAGATAGTCTTCCATTGCACTTTCGATACCGAATTTTCCCACGTGATCTGTAAGAGTGTATGCGTTGAGTTTAAGGTTTTCAATTTCGGCTTCAGAAAGGTTTGAATTGTTTATATTTTCTTCAAGCTGTGTTTTTCTGGTGTTATATTCATCACCGTTTATAACACCTGTTACACCTATGATATGCGGAGCAATTGTTCCGTCTGAAAACTCTCTGTAAGTGTCGATTTCCGCTTCAACACCGCGGAAGAATTCATTTTTTTCTTTTATGATTGAAACGGTCTGGTTTGAAACATCCTTTGCAAATGTATAGGGGGTTGAGTAAGAGTAACCTGTTCTCCACATTTCATAGCAGACGGATGCTATTTTGCGGGCTGTTACCTGATCGTATTCTTCAAGGGAATACATGTCAATCAGTGCATCAAGACAATTCTGTGCAGTTGCATATGAATTGAGATTGAGCATATTTTTGTGTTTGAGTTCTTTTATGTCTGATTCTCTTTTTTCAGAGAAAACAAGATTTCCGCTTTCGTTGAATTCAAGAGGCAGATTGTCAATCCAGGGCTCATTTTTTGATTCACAAAGACTTATAAGCTCGGCAATGATTCTGTTTCTTTCTGCCTGCTTAGTCGGAAATAACGCAGCATTGAATCTTATGCTGTTTCCCTGTCTGTTAGACACAAGATTTATGCCGTTACGGTCAAAAATTTCGCCTCTTGAGGCTTCGATTGTTATATTGTGTTTTGATGCTGCAGCATCACTGTTTTCCTGATTGCCGGTAATTGTAATGTTTGTAAGTGCAACACCGTAAACTATAATGATTACTACAAAAAGAAATAAAAGGACTTTATTTCTTTCAATTTTTTTCATTTGTTTCAAGATGAATCACCATGCTTCTTTGCTTTATGTCATCTGAGCCTGATTTTCTTTCAGATTTGTGCAGATGAATCTGACCATATAGTATATAATGAATGAAAATGCGGTGGTAATAATTGCTGACGGCAGATAGAAACCGAGAAGTTTTGCATATCCGTTGTCACCGATGGGGATATAGATTGTTGCAAGCCAGTAGATAACACTGTGTATTGCAGTTGTTGTGGCACACAGACAATATTGTGAAAGAATCCAGTTTCTCATTACAAAATGAACAAGAATGCCCGATAAGCAACCTGCCAGTGCAAGATAGAAGCCGTGGAATCCGTCAGGACCTGCACTGCACACATCCCAGAAACAACCTGCAATCATTCCGTAAAATAATCCTGCCAGTTCGCCCTCAAACATGCCTATTGAGATTACAAGAGGTATAAGAATAAAGAACCTTGCACCGAAAACGGAAGGCAGTAACCCGTCTGTATTCTGCAGTGCCGAAAAAATCACCACTGCAACAAACAGCAATATTCTTTTTATAACAATGGGAATGCCTTGAAAGCGGAACATGTATAAACCTCGTTATTCTGTGGTATTTTCTGCAAAAGATGTGATTATGAAAACATCGTTGATAGTTCTTATGTCAACAGCCGGTTTTATAAGACCGTATACCGAAACATTGGTCTCTTCATTTCTGATTGCAGTGATTGTGCCTACCGTAAGGTCTCTCGGGAAAATTCCTCCCAGACCTGATGTGCACACGATTCCTCCGGGAGAAACAGCAGTTTCTTTTGAAAGACCGGACATTTTGCACATTCCGTCATAAGACAGTGCGGCTGTTGTGTTGGAGTAACCGTTTTCTCTTGATTTTATTTCGTAAACACTGATATTGAGGGTAGGATCAAGAATTGTCTTTACAACGCATGTTGCAGAACCGACTTCTTTTACAAGTCCTACGATGTTGTTTCCGTATATAACAGGATCGTTGACGGAAATGCCGTCTGATGCACCTTTGTCAAGGGTGAATGAGTCGTACACATCGGCAGTGTTTCTTGTTATTATAGATGCGGGACAAAAACCGTAATCGGGATTTTCTTCACGCACTTTCAGAAATTCTTCATAAGATGCAAGCTTCTGCTTTGTTCTTTCGTAGTCTACAAGCTGTTCACCGTACATTATAACTTCACTTTCAAGCTCTTTGATTTTCTCTTTGTAAACGGATGATGAAACAAAGGAGCTTTTCCAGTCTGCAGTTTTTTCTGCAATGGCGGCAGCAGTTTTCTGAACAGGTCGGTAAATCACACCTGCACCGCTTGTAAAAGGTGAAACGGCATCACTTGTGAAAGCCGCAAGAAGAACTCCTGCGAACAATGCTGAAAGAACACATAATATTACTTTGAATCTTGTGCTTTTGAAAAAGTTTTTCATTTACTGTTCACCTTAAAGTCCGAGAATGTTTTTCTCGAGACATCTTCCTGTTCCGAGTGCAACGCAGTCAACGGGATTTTTGCAGATCTTGACGGGCATTTTTGTAACCTGAGAAATCAGCTTGTCAATACCTCTGAGAAGTGCACCGCCGCCTGAAAGTGTAATGCCTCTGTCAAGAATGTCTGATGCGAGTTCGGGCGGAGTCTTTTCGAGAGTGTCACAGATCATGTCAATTATCTGATTTACGCAGTCTGATACTGCTTCGCGCACATCTGCTGATGTAATTTCAACGTTTTTGGGTAATCCGTCAACAAGATTACGGCCCTTTATGTTAAGTGCTGCTTCACCGTCGTAAGGGAATGCGGAACCGATTTTGATTTTGATATCTTCGGCAGTTCTTGTTCCGATGAGCAGATTATGTTTTCTTCTTATGTATGCGATAATTGCTTCGTCCATATCGTCACCGCCGACACGGATTGAATTTGATGCAACAATATCACCAAGTGAAACAACGGCAACTTCACAAGTGCCTGCACCCAGGTCTGCAATCATGCTGCCGATGGGTTCGCTGACAGGGAGACCTGCACCGATAGCTGCAGCCATGGGAACTTCAATAAGGCTTACATAACGGGCACCTGCATTTCTTGCGGCATCATGAACAGCTCTTCTTTCAACTTCGGTAACACCAGATGGTATGCAAAGCATAACTCTTGCTCTGTTAAAAAGAGAGTTGCCCTGAGATTTTTTGATAAGAGCACGGAGCATGTCCGCAGTCATTTCATAGTCGGCAATAACACCGTTTTTAAGCGGTCTTTCTGCTGTTATTGAACCGGGTGTTCTGCCTATCATTGTTTTTGCTTCTGAGCCTACGGCAACAACTCTTGAGGGTGTTTCTTTTACATCAAGGGCAACAACAGAAGGCTCTCTGATAATAATGCCTTTGCCTTTTGCGTATACAAGGGTGTTGGATGTGCCGAGGTCTATACCTATATCCTGTGAGAATAACATATAAATCACCTTAAATCAGAATTTGTAGGGCTGTGCCCGATGAAAAAATGAATAATGAGTAGTGAACAATGAGTAATGTCGGAAGTCGCGAGCGACTTATGTTTCGCTTCGCTCTATAATGGAATTTAAAGGGCGTAGCCCTTTCCACCATTTTTCATTAATCATTACTCATTTCTCATTCAATAATTTGTCGAGGACACCTCGACAGATTATTGTTTACCAAACACTTAATCACTTTATTATAGCTTTTATTTATAAATAATACAAGTATATTTTATATTTTTTTGTAACAAATTTTAATGCAAAAAGTTAAAAAAAGGCTTGAAAACCTGCATGATAAGTGGTATAATAACGCATAGTGATAGTATGATTTTACTTGAGCGAGGGTTCCCTCGCTCTTTTGTTTTGCTATCAGGAAAAAATTGATCGGAGGTTTCGAATTGGCTGAAAAGAAAAACACCGTAGCAATAGTCCGTGATATTGCAGAGCCTATTGCCGAAAAACTCGGACTGATTCTCTGGGATGTCCGTTTCCAGAAGGAAGGAACAAACTGGTATCTGAGAATCTTTATCGACAAAGAGGGTGGTATAGAAATTGACGATTGTGTCAATATGAGCCACGCTATTGAAGAACCGCTTGACAGACTTGATCCTATTGAGCAAAGCTACAATCTGCAGGTTTCATCTCCCGGAATTGAACGCGATCTCATAAGAGATGAGCATTTCATTAAGTTTATCGGCGAGAAAATCATGCTTAAATTACCGAGAGCCGTTGACGGTATTAAAGAATTTCACGGTATTCTTGAAAAGTATGAAGACGGTGTTCTTACCGTTTCTTACGGAGAAAACAAAACTCTTGAAGTGAATAAAAAAGAAACTTCATGGATAAGAGCAGACGATTTCCCCGGTTTTAACTGACAAATAAGCATATAATCAAATACAGAAAGGATGACCTGAAAAAATGGATAAAGAATTTTTTGACGCTGTCTCTGCGCTTCAGAAAGAGAGAAATCTTTCATCAAATGCAATTTACGACAAAATTGCTAACGCTCTTGTTATTGCAGCAGGCCACAACTACGGAACAAAGGAAGGAATTTTCTGCGATATAATTCCTGAAGAATATTTTGTACGTCTTTACATGAAGAAGACTGTTGTCCCCACTGATGACGATGTTATGGATCCTGCAATTGAAATTTCTGTTGATGAAGCTCAGAAGTACAAATCAGGCGCTATTACAGATGATGTTGTTGAAATTGATCTTGAAATCAACGATTTCGGCAGAATTGCTGCTCAGACAGTAAAGCACGTTCTCCGTCAGGGTATCAGAGAAATCGAACATGAACAGGTACTTCAGGAGTTCCAGAGCCGCAATCAGGAAATTGTTACTGCAACAGTCAGAAATATTGACACAAAAACAGGCAATCTTACACTTGAAATCGGCAAATCTGAAGCTCTTCTTCCCAAGAATGAACAGATCCCCGGTGAAAAGTTTGAACTCGGTCAGCTTATCAAGGTTTACATTGTAGACGTAAAGGGCACAGAAAAAGGTCCCAAGGCAATGATTTCAAGAACTCATCCCGGTCTTGTAAAGAGACTCTTTGAACAGGAAGTTCCCGAAATTTTTGACGGCACAATTGAAGTTAAAGGCGTTTCACGTGAGGCAGGTTCAAGAACAAAGCTTGCAGTTTACAGCAAAGATGCAGATATTGATCCCGTTGGTTCATGTATCGGTCAGAGAGGTGCTCGTGTAAGCAAGATCGTTTCTGTTCTCGGCGGTGAAAAGATTGACATTGTAAAGTACAGTGAAAATCCTGCTGAGTTCATTGCAGCAGCTCTTGCTCCCGCAGAAATTCTCAATGTTGAAATCATCAGTGATGTTGTAAAGACATGTCAGGTAACAGTTCCCGATACACAGCTTTCACTTGCAATCGGTAACAAGGGCCAGAATGCACGTCTTGCAGCTAAACTCACAGGCTGGAAAATTGATATCAAACCCGAAAGCGGTTTCTATCAGCCCATGATTCAGTTATAATTCCAAATAAACCAATTGTGCATTATGCATTACGCATTATGCATTAATCTACGGAGGTCTTTCGGTGCAGCAGAAAAAAGTACCAATGAGAAAATGCATTGGTTGTAACGAATCGAAAACAAAAAAAGAGCTTGTAAGAATTGTCAGATCTCCGGAGGGAGATATAAGCCTTGATCTTACCGGAAAAAAATCCGGCAGAGGTGCATATATATGTCCTGCTGCGGAGTGTCTCAGAAAAGCCCGGAAATCAAGAAGACTTGAAAGGATTTTTGAAACATCCGTTCCTGACAGTGTCTATGATGATGCGGAAAGGATGCTGGGCGAAAATGACAGATAAGTTTTTTAACGCAATGGGACTTTCAAGAAGAGCAAAGAAATTGTGTGTCGGTCATGATGAAGTAAAAACTTCAATCAAAAGCGGCAAAGCAATGCTGATTGTTCTTGCTTCAGATGCGTCTGAACGTCTTGAAAAGGAAATGAAAAATCTGTCAGCAGACATCCCTCTTATAAGAACAGATGCTTCAATGCAGGAGATGGGAATTCATCTCGGAAAAAGATCAGGTGTTTTCTCTGTTACAGACAACGGATTAAAAGACCTTGTATTATCAACAATAAAATAAGGAGGACTCAAATATGGCACAGGTAAACAAGTACAGAGTTCACGAAGTTGCTAAAGATTTCAATGTCAAGAGCAACGGCGTTATTGAACTTCTCGGCAAATATTTTGAAGATCCGAAAAAACATCAGACAGCTCTTACTGATGAAGAGCTTGATATAATTTTTGAAACATTCACACAGAATAAAGCTGTTGAAAGTTTTGATGAATACTTTAAAGTGACGGCAGAAAAGAAAGAAGAGCCCGTCAAGAAAGAGAAAAAAGAAGAAAAGGCATCATCTTCAGCAGACAAAGCTGAAAAGGCAGGAAAGGCTGAATCAAAGCCCGCAGCTAAAAAGAATGATGCTTCAGATAAAAAGCCTGCTCCCGAAAAGAAGGCTGAATCAAAGCCCTTTGAGAAAAAGGCTGATAAGAAAAAGAATAACGATACTCCCATTCAGGCAAGAACAAAGGGTGACCAGCGTACTATTGATACAAGAGGTTCAAACGTAGACCTTGAAAAGTACAACGAAAAGTACGATGAAATTGCTCCTGAAAATGCAAGAATGAAGGACAGAGATACTGCAAAGAAGCAGAAGATCAATCAGAAGTCCAAGCAGTACCGTAAGCAGGGTATGCGTTCAGGTAAGAAAGAAACTGAACAGGAAAGACTTGCACGTATTGCAGCCGAAAGAGCAAAGAAGCAGATCGTTATCAAAGTCGGTGATGAAATCACAGTCGGTGAACTTGCATCACGTCTTAAGGTTACAGCTGCAGAAGTTATCAAAAAGCTCTTCCTTTACGGAATAATGGCTTCAATCAACGAAGTTATCGATTTCGATACAGCAGAAATTGTTGCAACAGACCTTGGCGCAAAGGTTGAAAAAGAAGTTGTTGTTACAATCGAAGATAAGATCATCGACGATTCAGAAGACGATGAAGCAAACCTTCTTCCCAGAAGCCCTGTTGTCTGCGTTATGGGTCACGTTGACCATGGTAAGACATCACTTCTTGATGCTATCAGACACACATCTGTTACAACAACAGAATCAGGCGGTATTACTCAGCACATCGGTGCTTACAGAGTAAATCTCGACGGTGAAGAAATCACATTCCTTGATACACCCGGTCACGCAGCTTTCACATCAATGCGTGCAAGAGGTGCTATGGCAACTGATATTGCTATCCTTGTTGTTGCGGCTGATGACGGTATCATGCCTCAGACAATTGAAGCTATCAACCATGCAAAGGCTGCAGGTATTCAGATCGTTGTTGCTATCAACAAGATGGATAAACCCGACGTTAATCCCGACAGAATTCTTCAGCAGCTCACAGAACATGAAATTGTTCCCGAAGAATGGGGCGGTGACACAATCTGCGTTCCCGTATCTGCTAAGACAGGTATGAATATAGATAAACTACTTGAATCAGTTCTTCTTATTGCTGAAATGAAAGAACTCAAGGCTAACCCCAACAGAAAAGCAAAGGGTATCGTTATCGAAGCTAAGCTCGATAAGGGCAGAGGTCCCATTGCTACACTTCTTGTTCAGAACGGTACTCTCAAAGCAGGCGATATCATCGTTGCAGGTACTGCTGTAGGTCGTGTTCGTGTTATGACAGACTACAAGGGCAAGAAGATTGATGAAGCAGGTCCCTCAGTTCCCGTAGAAATTGCAGGTCTTGCAGAAGCTCCCAACGCAGGTGATGCATTTGACGCTGTTTCAGATGAAAGACTTGCAAGAGAACTTGTTGAACAGAGAAAGCAGAAAGAAAAGGAAGC
>JAZOUN010000164.1:0-9147 GCA_045658165.1 Acutalibacteraceae bacterium | reverse complement strand
GGAGTCTTTGTACGTACCCAGCCACGCTTTGTTTCTTCGTCTTCAACGAATCTCTGAAGAGTCTGAACGATGAATGTACCCTTGGGAAGAAGAATGGGAAGTCCCTGACCGATAGTATCGACTGTTGTGAAGAGCTGAAGTTCTCTGCCGAGCTTGTTGTGGTCACGCTTCTTTGCTTCTTCCATTCTGAGAAGATGTTCTTCGAGGTCAGCTGCCTTTGTGTAAGCTGTACCGTATACACGCTGAAGCATCTTCTTTGTTGAGTCGCCTCTCCAGTAAGCGCCTGTTGCTGAAGTGAGCTTGAATGCCTTTACTCTTGATGTGTCGGGAATGTGAGGGCCTGCGCAAAGCTCAACAAAATCACCCTGTCTGAAGAATGAAATGTTTTCACCTTTGCCTGCGTGCTCTTCTATAAGCTCAACCTTGTAGGGCTCGTCCTTTTCCTTCATCATTGCAAGAGCTTCATCAGCAGTCATTTCAAACTTTTCAAGCTGAAGACCCTCTTTGACGATTTTTTTCATTTCACCCTCGATTTTTTCAAGCACTTCGGGAGTAAAAGGAACATCTACATCGAAGTCATAGTAAAAGCCGTTTTCGATTGCAGGACCGATAGCAAGCTTTGCAGCGGGGAAAAGTCTTTTAACTGCCTGAGCAAGAATATGTGATGCTGTGTGACGGAAAGCCTTTTTACCTTCTTCGTCATCGAATGTGAGAATTTCAAGTGCGCAGTCCTTATCAAGCACTGTGCGAAGGTCTGCAACTTCACCGTCGATTCTGCAGACACATGCAGCCTTATAAAGACCCATGCCGAGATTTTTAGCAACTTCTGCCGCTGTTATTCCGGCATCAAATTCTTTTACAACACCGTCTTTAAGAGAAACTTTAATCATATATATTACCTCCTGATTTATAAAATAAAAAAACTCCATCCCAGAAACTGGGATGAAGCATAAACTCCACGGTTCCACCCAAATTACGGAATATAAAAACTTCCGTCACTCAAGGGACTTTAACGCAGTCATACGGCACACCTTAACGCACTTTTCTGAAAAATGCTTTCCGGCGGCACTCGGGAGCGGTAACGATTGCTTACACTTTATTCTGCTCACAGCAAATGCAGAACTCTCTGAAAAAGTGACGGTGCAATGCCTTCTCCGTCATAGTTTTATCACTATTACAATTAATTATAAACACTCTGCGGAAAAAGTCAATAGGAAACAAATAATAATTTATCGAGGTACCCTCGATAAATTAAATGAATAATTAATAATGAATAATTGCGGAACGCCTTTGGCGTTGATTATATAAAACGGATTAAAGAGCGACGCCCTTTCATTCCTCATTACTCATTGAAAAACAACCGCAACAATCATCT
Organism: Acutalibacteraceae bacterium; assembly: GCA_045658165.1. Lineage (GTDB taxonomy): Bacteria > Bacillota > Clostridia > Oscillospirales > Acutalibacteraceae > UBA1081. Next base: position 7,772 of record JAZOUN010000164.1, on the reverse strand, counting down.
GTTGCGGTTGTAAATTATTATACACTATAAAGCAGGTACGAACTCATACCTACTCCATCTCCATAGTATATATGATGTTCTCATGTGCAGTCTGCACCTGAGGATTTCTGTATGCTGCTGCTATTGCCTTCTGAACATTTTCTTCACTCGGCTCTTTCAATTCAAGAGACAGTATCTGCTGCCAATAATTAAGGTCAAATCCTGAAGTATCATCACCGGGATTTATCTGATTAATAACTTCAACTGATTCTATCAGTTCCGCATCAAAATCTGACGGTGAATATTCTTTTCCGAATTCGGAGTATTCCTTTTTTATCATAACCGTTATTGAAGACAAATCATAATTTGCAGAAGAACCTTCCGACGGGTAAACAATACCGTTTTTATCATGTTGTTCATTCTGCATACTGCAGGCAGAAAAACATAATATGACAATAACAAGAAGAGTTACTTTTTTTATAAGATTTATTTTCATATCAAACCCTCCGATTCACTTTAAGACAGAAAATCCCGTTATTTTGCTTATATTATTTTCAATAACAGATTGTACTGAATATCACAGCATTATTATTTTTGAGTTCCTTATAAAGTTTCATTGCATTTTCATAATCAGGTTCAGTAAGTATAAGTTCAATCTCATATTCTGAAACTGTTTTTACTTCCTTTACCTGTCCGCCGAAAAATTCAGCATTCAAGTAATCTGCATTCTCTGCAAAATCCGGATGAAGAAAAACGCCTACACTGTAATAATCGCAGTCAGCAGGTGTATTTTTTTCTTCTGAATACACCTTGTTTGCAATTTCTTCTTTAAACAGACCGAATTCACCGATCTGTGCAGCAACACGCAAAATCTCTCTTGCGTCTGCAGCTTCAAGAGTGCCAGAACAATTTGAATCAAAGGCACCGTATTTATCAGGATTTTCATTCACATTGTAAAGACCGGCAGACATTCTCAGTGCAACACGCGCATCTGCAGCCGTAACATGTCCGTCACAGTTGATATCACCCACAAGAATAATATCAAACATATCGAATTTTTCAAAATATACCAGTTTGCAACCGGTAGATATATAATCGTCGGCAGAAAGAGGATTTCCGTCTTTATCGACAATTGAAAATCTCTCTTCAAAATATCTGACATCTCCTGCTTTCTTTTCGTTTGTCAGATAAAGAGCATTGTTTGTACAAATAAAGTCATTTTCCGCATCATCAAAGAAATTATATGCAGAAGATGTAACACAGAACGCTGATAAAATTACCAGTGCAAGAAATAATGCCAATAATTTTTTCATAACTTTTCTCCTTTCTTATGTTGCGGACATCTCAAGAATAATGCGTGAATCCGCTGCTGTAATATAATAATCACCATTCATATCACTTAAAACTCTCTGAAGATTTGTCGGTGTTTCAAGTTGTGATAAAAATCTTAATGCCAATCTTGAATCTGCTGCAGTTATGATACCATCTGCATTAACATCACCAAGAACAAACCCTGAAACATCAAGAAATTCAAACCATCAGACTCACCCTCTTCATAAAAAAATAAACATAATAAAAACAAAAACATAACAAATTTTATTAACAAATTTATTAACAATCAATATTAACACCTATATTTTTATCTTATATTTTTTTCTGACCTGTGTCAACAGAGAATTTTTCATTCTCTGCCGTAAGATTATACAAAACGGTCTGATTCAATTCTACACCCTTTTATGACTAATGTCAATAGTCATACATCTAATATCATAAGGTTTATGACTTATGTAACAATACATACAATAGTATTAATACTGTTTTAAGGAGATATACCAATGAACTTTGAATATTCAGATAAATACAGAAAACTCGGTCAGAATATTGCATATTACAGAAAAGACAGAGGTTTTACGCAAATGGAGCTTGCAGAAGTACTGAATATTGACAGAAGTCATATGAGCGGCATAGAAATAGGTGCAAACAGTGCATCAATGGATCTTATTTTCAAACTTTGCGACAAACTTGAAATAACAGAAAAAGAACTTTTTGATTTCAGATAAAAAAACAGCATCCATTGGGCGGAGTTACTAAGGACAGATAAAAATTATTGGGAGACACTTTGCAATGAAGTGCTCCCGATTTTTTATATAAAAAGTGACACTTTCGGATTGAAAGTGTCATAGTGGATTATATACTTTGAATGCAATCATGCAAAACTAAAATATTTTCTTCGGTGTACATAAGTTATATTGCAAATTAAAGTTTATCTGTCTGATCAAATAATCCAACCGTAGGGCTTCCGATAATTACGCATTGATACAAAAACAACCGCAACAATCATCTGTTACGGTTGTAAATTATTATACGCTGTAAAGCAAATCTGAGTATGTAGGATAAGGAATGAAATCCTCTGACATATCAACTTCAATTTCGTCTGCAACAGCTCTGAGTTCATTCATTGCATTAAGGATTACATCCTTTGTATAGAATGCAAGTTCCTGACCTTCAGAAACATTCTTTGCACCTGCAACGGCATTGTCGAGTGCTTCGATTTTTCCGTACATTGTGTTTGTGAGCTTTGTAAGCTTGTCTGCAAGGATAAATGCTGCATCATTTTCAACATTCATGCCGATAGCTTTCTTTGCTGCAAGAGTCTGTGCAAGAGAGCCTGTGAATGAAATCGCAGCAGGAAGAAGCTGTTTTCTTGCCATTTCAAGCATTGTGAGAGCTTCGATATTGATAGTCTTTGTGTAAAGCTCAGCAAGAATTTCCTGTCTTGAATGCACTTCAAGGGGAGTGAAAATATGATGCTTTTCAAAAAGATCAAGATTCTTCTGTGCTGTGTAGTGAGGAATTGCATCAGCAGTTGTCTTGAGGTTGAGAAGACCTCTCTTTTCTGCTTCTTTTACCCATGCATCGTCATAGCCGTTGCCGTTGAAGATAATTCTTGCATGATTTCTGAATTCACGACGGATGATGTGGCTTACTGCCTTGTCGATATCCTCTGAATTTTCAAGATAATCGGCAAACTGAGAGAATGACTCAGCAACGATTGTGTTCATTATGATGTTGGGGTCTGCAATTGAGTAGTTTGAACCGAGCATACGGAATTCAAACTTGTTACCTGTGAAAGCAAAGGGAGATGTTCTGTTTCTGTCTGTTGTGTCCTTTGTGAAGTCGGGAAGAACATCAACACCTGTCTTCATAGCAACCTTCTGAGGACCTTCAACATCATCTTCCTTATTGATGAGCGCCTGAATAATCTTTGTAAGGTCATCGCCGAGGAAAACAGACATGATTGCAGGAGGAGCTTCGTGACCGCCGAGACGGTTATCGTTACCTGCACTTGCAACAGAGATTCTCATAAGGTCCTGATAATCGTCAACAGCCTTTACAACAGCTGCGAGGATAAGCAGGAATGTCTTGTTTGACTGGGGATTCTTACCGGGGCTGAGAAGATTCTTGCCTGAGTCTGTAGAAATTGACCAGTTGTTGTGCTTACCGCTTCCGTTAACGCCTGCAAAGGGCTTTTCGTGAAGAAGACATACAAGGTCGTGTTTCTTTGCAACCTTTTTCATAATTTCCATTGTGAGCTGATTATGGTCAGTTGCAATATTTGTTGTTGAGAATACGGGAGCCAATTCGTGCTGTGCGGGAGCTGCTTCGTTATGTTCTGTCTTTGCAAGAATACCAAGCTTCCAGAGTTCTTCATTGAGGTCTTCCATATATGCCATAACTCTGGGCTTGATTGCACCGAAGTAATGGTCGTCCATTTCCTGACCCTTGGGAGGCTTTGCACCGAAAAGTGTTCTGCCTGTTATAACTATATCTTTTCTCTGTTCGTAAACTTTTCTGTCAATGAGGAAATATTCCTGCTCTGCGCCTACAGTTGAGATAACTCTCTTTGTGTCAACGCCGATAAGGTTGAGAACACGGACAGCCTGTTTGCTCAGTTCTTCCATTGAACGAAGAAGAGGAGTTTTCTTATCGAGAACTTCACCTGTATATGAACAGAAAGCTGTGGGAATGCAGAGAGAATTCTCTTTGATGAATGCATATGAAGTGGGGTCCCATGCTGTGTAGCCTCTTGCTTCAAATGTGGCTCTTATACCACCTGAAGGGAAACTTGATGCATCGGGTTCACCCTTGATAAGCTCTTTACCTGAGAATTCCATAATGACCTTACCGCCGGGGGCAGGTGTAATGAAGCTGTCGTGCTTTTCTGCAGTGATACCTGTCATAGGCTGGAACCAATGGGTATAATGAGTTGCGCCCTTGCTGATTGCCCAATCTTTCATAGCATGAGCTACGGCATTCGCAAGAGTGATATCAAGTTCCTTGCCCTCTTCAACAGTTTTGTGAAGTGACTTGTAAATTTCCTTGGGAAGTGTTTCTCTCATAACCTCGTCATTAAAAACGAGTGAGCCGAACATTTCAGGTACATTTTTTACTGCCATCGGAATTCTCCTTTATAATCAAAAAAGGCACCGAGGTATCTCCCGGCACCTTTTGCTGTCGATACGAATGTTATTATAGAACTAATAAAAGATATTTGTCAATAGCATAGGTTTATTTTTATAAAGTAGCATAAACAAGCCATTTTACAAAATGAAAAAATTGGTTAAATATTACTGCAGAATATCATCCGTCACAACCGTGAATCTGAATTCCTTTATCGGCATGGTTTCCCATGAACGGATAAGCTCAAACCGAACCTCAATTTCACCCTGTTTTACAGGCTGAAGCCAGAAAGTCTGCAATGCATGAGCACCTACAATAATATCCATGGGATCCTTGCCCGTATTATCAACCGACGGTTCAATAATTTCAGTTACAATGATTGCATCTTCATCAGATACGGTACATCTCCACAGATAGCCTCCGTCAGATGCACTCAGAAGAGGTCCGAGCTTAAATTTCTGATTCTGCCATATCACCACATCAGGACAGCTGAAAATATCAAGATCTGCAGCAACACGAAGAATTATGCGGGCATCCTGAGCTGTAATTTCCTTGTCATTATTCACATCCCCTGCTTCATAATTCCTCGGATAAACTTCAAGCCCTGCACTGTATCTCAATATATATCTTGCATCGGAAGCAGTCACATCACCGTCAGAATCCACATCCCCTTTTACACATATGCGCATCCAGTCGCTGTATCTGCCGTCAAACTCAATTGCAAAAACATCGCCCGATGCAACATTTGTACGCGTTATGCTGTTGCAGGGGAAATATCCGACCTCACTTTTTCCGTCGGAAGAAGACAGAATACTGCTGAACTGAGAAATTGTCACTTCCGAATAAACAAATATCTCCTGATATTCATTGAAAGTCACACCGTATCCGAAAGCAGGTATTGCCCCGAGCTGTGCAACAATATGCGGAATCTCTTCCCTTTCATAGACCTTTTCCGACGGGAGCAATACTGAAGTTTCCGCTTCATAAATCTCTTCCCCTGCGTACTTTTTCAGACTTGTGATTTTTACAGCAGGCGATGCATTCCCCGAAATCATGAAATCACAATTTACCGATGCAAAAATTTCATAACCGTTTACCGTGTCAAAATCATAAGTGACAACATAACCGCTATCAGTTTCATTTACGGTAAGAACTGTGTATTCCTTATCTGCAAACACCTTATCCCCTGTATATACAAGAACATCCTTGTTGCAGTCGATATAAATTTCTGCGTGTTCAAGCCCGTAATCTTCATCGTGATTAAAATCTATCAGAAAAGAAACTGTTTCTCCGTTTATGAAATATTCATTGGAGCTTGAAACATAAACTCCGGGGTGCAGATACTCAGAAATCTGCGTATTTCCGGTTGCAAAAGACATTATCCCCATACTGCAGACAATTGCAACCACAATTATAAATAAAAAAACTTTTTTCATATTCTTTCTCCTGTCCGTTCAGAAAAGCATAAATCTAAATCATGCAACTGCCGGCATTGACATGGATTGTAAGCTCAAACTCATCAATCGGTTCACTGTCCCATGAGCAGACAAGTTCAAAATGAATATTGTACACTCCGACTTCAAGAGGTCGGAAAACAAATGTCTGTTCATAAGGTGTACCGGGGTTAATTTCAACATTTTCGGGCGGAGCAATAGTGTCTGACACCTCAAAAGCACTTTCATCAGATACGGTACATTTCCAGTTATATGCACCGCTGCCTGCATTTTTAAGCTTATCAATAATAAATTCTTCACCAAGCTCAACATCTTTCACCGGCTGTGCAAAGCTGTCAACACCTGCCGAGCAACGAAGAATTTTTCTTGCATCCGATGCTGTAATTTCACCGTCTTTGTCAGTATCTGCAGCAAGTTTCTGAATACCCTCATATTCTTCAAGCGTAGCAGCAGCTCTCAGCGCAAGACGGGCATCGGCAGCTGTTACAGTACCGTTTTTATTAATGTCACCTGCAATGCAGATTGTGATTTTATCCATCACAATCCCGTTGACATATGCAACGATATTTTCGCCCGTTACAACAATTCTGTCCGTATATCCGCTGCTTGCTAAACGGTATGCAAGGTCAGCACGGCTGCCTTCTGCGGTGGAAAACAAACCGTTTTCAAAGAACTTTTCGGTTACTGTAAAAGGCAGGTAAAGAATGTCATCTGTTCTGTAAATATCAATTCTGCCCGAAAGCACGATTTTTCCGATCTGCTCAGCAGTATAAACATAATTCACAAGCATATCTGCATCAAAACGAATATCAGACTCGTTGCCGTCACTGTCAGTGCCGCGTACACTTATATTAAGATTCGGTTTACCTTCCCTGAGTATATCAAGACGCAAAACGATTGTGCCTTCGTCATTTGCTTCAGGTCTGAAAATCACCTCAAACCCGTCATCCGTTTCCCTGCATTTTTCCATAACGAAATTCTCGGTGAAGTAACATTCTTTAAAAGAGAGTATGTCTTTATCCCATGTGAATTTCACAGCAATTTTTTCTGCATTTTTTACGGGTACAACAGGAATTGTATAAGACACCGTTTCACCCGCAACCAACAAATTCTTATCTGTACGGATGTGCATTTCCGGCTGAGACGGAATCAGTTCAGGTAAATGTATATAAATTTCCACATTTGTTTTTACAACAAGATTTCTGCTGCTGCCGTCTGTAAAAACTGCATTAGCTGTCACTTCAAAACCGATTTCTTCCTGTGTAAGATATTCTTTTTCACTGATGAAAGAAAGATTGATTTTTTCATCTTCAAAAAAGTTACCTTCTGATAAAAGTGTAAGCACAATTCTGCCGTCTGTATGATTTTCAGAAACGGTTATGTAATCGGGAAACTGACTTTTGCCGTAATCAAGATTTTCTTCATTGTAGCTGATTATCAGTTCAAGTTTCTCCACCTTTTCAATCGGTTTGATTGTGAGTCTTGCATAGAATGTATTATTCCCATATGTTTCGAAGTTTCCGTAGGCGTAAACATCATAGGCGTTATTTTCTGCAAAAGATGTTACGGAAACGGCAGTCAAAACGAGCATTGCCATAACAAACGAAATGATTTTTTTCATATCTCATTCCTCCTTACACTATTATAACACACAAAAACTTGAAAAAGGTTACAAAATCGGACAAAAAATACTTATTATTCCGTTTTGGAATTATAAGTGATTTTGTTTGTTGTAAAATAAACAATAATTTATCGAGGTATCCTCGATAAATTATTGAAAGAATAATGAATAATGAATAAAGAATAATGTTGGAAGGGGCAAGCCCCTTAAACCCCATTTTATAATCAAAGCCCGTAGGGCTTCCGATTTTATTATTT
>JAZOUN010000163.1:0-4507 GCA_045658165.1 Acutalibacteraceae bacterium | reverse complement strand
GCATTGATAACGATAACGTTGTCACCGCAATCTTCGTGATATGCGAAAGTGGGCTTGTGCTTACCTCTGAGAAGAACAGCAGCTTCAGCAGCGAGTGCGCCGAGTGTCTTGCCTTCTGCGTCAAGAACATACCAGTCACGCTTGATGTCTGCGACTTTGGGCATATAAGTTGACATAGTTTTTACCTCCGATATATTTATACTTTTTATAAACAAAAATCAAGCACACCGTTTTCCCTTGGTGCGCTTGATTATAATATCACAAGTGTATTTACTTGTCAACACTTTTTTTTGCGATTTTTTAAAGGAGATTTCAAATGCTTTGTTTTTCTCCGTTTTTCTCGCGTTTTTAAAGTGTTTTCTCATTTATTGTTTTGCAAGAAATTCAAGAGAAATCTGTGCAAGTGTGTCGGGAGCTGTTTCAATAACGATGTGGCTGCCTTCAACAGTTACGATTTCCCTGCCTGCAAGAGCTGCTGTGATGTTTTCACAGTTTGCTGCTGAAAGAACATTGTCACCGTCTGCCCATACAAGGAGTGTGGGAGTTGAAACTGCAGCAAGAGCATCCATATCAGTGTTTTTTGCGTTTACGCTTGAAAGAAGCATGCCTGAACCTGTTCCGGGAATCATAAGAGGATCTGCAAGAAGAGATGCGTCGTAGTTCTTTGCGTATTCCATATCACCTGTTGTCATGTAAACAGCAGCTTTAACAATGAGATCTGAGCTGAGTACCATTTTAAAAATTGTGTCCATGAACTTGCCCATAACACTGTTTGTTGCAAGAGATGCGATCATTGAATTGCCCTGAGTACCGATTTCGCTGGGGCAGAAGAGCATGAGAGCTTCAAGCTCATTTTCGCATGCAATATTTATTGAAACACCGCCGCCCATTGAATGACCTGCAAGGATCCATTCTGATGTGGGAGCAATTGTTTCCATGAAGTTTACAACAAGTGTTTCTCTTGCTATAACCTGAGTGTCTGCAGTTTCTCTTGTGCTGTAGCCGAAGTTGGGGAGGTCAAGAAGATAGCAGTCATAACCTTCTGCGCTCATGATTTCAGCCATGCCGTTCCATGTTGTGCCTGAATAGAGGAAGCCGTGAAGGAACATGATTCTGCCCTTGTATTCACCCTCAGCAGGAACAACTGTATAATGAAGTGAGTATTCACCCTCTTCATAGTAACCGTCTGTTACAGTGATTTCAGCAGAAGTGCTGAATGCGAACATTCCGAATACCATAATAAGAGACATAACGATTGCAAGGAGTTTTTTTGTGGTTGTCATAAGAATCGTCCTTTCATTACTATAATATATAATGTAATATATATTGCGAAAAACTAATAAATTACTGCTGTGATTGATTTTGCTTTTTTATAAGCTCTGTAATTGCTTGATACACAATATTATTCTCCTGAGATTCATTCTGAACATATAATTTAATTGACTCTGCATCAATCGAATACTTTTCAATATCGTGCACATTTAGAAACGAAATATAATCCTCTTTGCTTCTAAATTCACTTATTTTTAATTCATACACATCGTCATCATCAACAATTCTACAATAAACATATTTTTCAGAAAATGAAACTCTGCCACCCGAGTGAAGAGTATCAACGCCTATTTCAATTTTATCAACATCTTCAGGTGATATTGTTTCATAAGCATTGCTGAATGCCGAATACTTAATAAGTGTGCCGTCATTCTGAATTTCTGTTCGTGCAATGAACGGAAAAACAAATGATGCAATAAGAGCAAGAGAAATTGCAATAATAGTCAGTTTTTTCAGAATAAACCATTTTCTGTTTACGGGGTATTTTTTATTTAAATCCTTTATTTTCTGCTCTTTTCTTTTCCGTTCACTTTTTTCATTCGAAGTTTCTTTTGGTCTTATAAAAGGAATCGGTTGTGTGTCATAAGTGCCGCCAAAAGCATACAATAAGCCAAAAAGAATTACCCATGCAAACAGAGAAAGTGTATCTTCAATGGTATCCGTTTGAACAGCAATCACGTCAGGATTCAAAAACGAAATATATTCTCTTAATAAGAAATAACCAAAACGAATAAGAATCAACAAGAATAATCCAAAAATGACAATAAGATAATAAATTATCTTTTCTTTACCGGTACGGACATATGGAGTCTTTTTCTTTTTTTTCTTATATTTTTTCTTCTTGTTTTCAGCCATAATAATTTATCTCCTCATATTTTTTCATAAAATTATCAACCTTGTTGCTTCAACAGAATAAGTAGTCTGTTGAAGCAATGGTTATTCGTTGTGTGTCAAACGGTATATATTTAAATAATCAGAGAAATATTACATGAGAATATATAATTATTCTTCAGCTTTCTTAAGCTCAATACCCAGAACATCAAGCTGTTCCTTATCAACGGGAGAGGGACATTCTGTCATAGGCTCTGTTGCATCCTTGAGCTTGGGGAACGCAATAACATCACGGAGTGACTCTGCACCGACCATCTGCATAACAAGACGGTCAAGACCGATACCCATACCGCCGTGAGGAGGAGCACCGTATTTGAATGCACCGAGAAGGAAGCCGAACTTTTCGTTTGCTTCTTCGGGTGAAAGACCGAGAAGGCTGAACATTCTGTCCTGAAGCTCGGGATTTGTGATACGGATTGAGCCTGATGAAAGCTCGATGCCGTTAAGAACAAGGTCATATGCCTTTGCCTTGACTGCAGCCTTGTCTGTTTCAAGGTATTCGAGGCATTCGTCCATAGGTGAGGTGAACGGATGATGCATTGCAACATACTGCTGAGCATCCTCATCCCAATCGAAGAAGGGGAATTCTGTAATCCAGAGGAAGTTGTAGCCGGGCTTGATGATGTCAAGCTTCTTTGCAACCTCGCAACGGAGTGCACCGAGAACGGAAAGAACAAGTGACTTCTTTCTGTCTGCAACAACAAGAACAACGTCGCCCTTTTCTGCGCCTGCCTTGTTGAGGATAGCAGTCATTTCGTCCTCTGTCATAAACTTTGCGAATGATGATGCAATACCGTCATCTGTCATTCTTATCCAAGCAAGACCCTTTGCACCGAAGCCCTTTGCAGTTTCTGTGAGCTTGTCGATTTCTTTTCTTGTGAGCTTGCTTACTGCATTCTTTGCATTGATAGCTCTTACTGTGCCGCCTGCCTCAAGTGCTGACTTGAATACAACGAATTCGCTGCTCTTTACCTCTTCTGAAAGGTCAAAAAGTTCCATTTCAAAACGAGTGTCGGGCTTGTCTGAGCCGTATCTGTCCATAGCCTCGTTGTATGTGAGTCTGGGGAGCTTTTCGGGAATATCAACATTGATAGCTTCTTTAAAAATCTTGTGGATGTACTTTTCAATCATTTCAAGAACATCATCAACGTCTACGAATGACATTTCAAGGTCAATCTGTGTAAATTCGGGCTGTCTGTCAGCGCGAAGGTCTTCGTCACGGAAACATCTTGCAATCTGGATGTATCTGTCGAAACCTGCAACCATTGAAAGCTGCTTGTAAATCTGGGGTGACTGAGGAAGAGCATAGAAACTGCCGTTGTGAAGTCTTGAGGGAACAAGGAAGTCTCTTGCGCCTTCGGGAGTTGACTTCATAAGCATGGGAGTTTCAATTTCGATAAATCCGTTATCAAAGAAATAGTCTCTTGTAATTTTTGTAACTTTGTTACGAAGAAGAATATTCTTCTGAAGGTCAGGTCTTCTCAGGTCAAGATATCTGTACTTGAGTCTGTTGATTTCTGCTGTGGGACAGTTTTCGATAATTTCGAAGGGAGGTGTTTCACTCTTTGCAAGAAGGCGAAGCTCCTTGACATCGATTTCGATTTCACCTGTAGGAATTTCTGTGTTCTTTGCACTTCTTTCCTTAACTGTACCGACAACAGCAAGAACATATTCACTTCTTGCTGATGCAGCTTTTTCAAAAACTGCTTTTTCTGTGTTTTCATCGAATGCGAGCTGAACAATGCCTGTTCTGTCACGGAGATCGATAAAGATAAGACCGCCCAGGTCTCTCTGACGCTGTACCCAACCGCAGAGGACAACTTCCCTGCCTGTATCTGAAAGTCTTAAATCACCGCAGTAGTCGGTTCTTTTAAGCCCCTGTAAAAAATCCATTATAATAATCCTCCTAAAACTGATGATACATCAACATCCCCGACGTTGAAATCACCAACTGCCTTGTTGATTGACATGTTTATAAAGTTAACTGCGAAATCATCGAGTGCAACGGGAACTTCTGTGCCGTCTGCCATGCACTTGACATTGACTACGCCTTTTTCGATTTCATCTGTACCGAGAACTGCTGTGTAAAGAACACCCATTTTGTTTGCATACTTCATCTGTGCCTTGAGTGATCTGCCCACTGTGTCAAAGAGACATGCAACGCCTTCCTGACGGACCTGTGAAGCAAGTTCTGCCGCTTTGATGTTTGCATCATCATTCATTGAAGCGATGTAAAGATCAACGGGATTTTCAGCGGGAAGTTCGATTCCTCTTGCTTCAAGAA
>JAZOUN010000162.1:0-41364 GCA_045658165.1 Acutalibacteraceae bacterium | reverse complement strand
TTTATCGGCTCGATGCCGATAATAAAGAATAAAGAAGAAATAATAAATAATAAAATCGGAAGCCCTACGGGCTTTGATTATAAAATGGGGTTTAAGGGGCTTGCCCCTTCCAACATTATTCTTTATTCATTATTCATTATTGTTTATGTAAGCTGATCAAGTGTCAGCTCATATGCCGGGAGGAATTCTTTTATAAAATCTTCCGCTTCGGGCATATTCATCTCATTAATTGATTCAACAGTTGAAGTTTCTGCCTTAGAAAACTCCATATTTCCGGCTTTTCTTTCTTCAATGCACTTTATAAGTGCCGAAAGTTTGTCTGCCGCTTTGACTATTCTGTGAAGCTCTTTGTCTTCTTCCTTTTCGTTAAAAAGAAAATCAAAACTGTCTTTCAGGTCATCGGGAAGTGTTGCAAGGAGCTTGTCCGATGCAACGGCTTCCACTTTTTTGTAGGCTTCTTTTATTTCGGGATTGAAATATTTAACGGGAGTTGGCAGGTCACCCGTTATAATTTCGGGCATATCGTGATAAAGCCCCAGAAGTGCTGCTCTTTCACCGTTGTAATTTTTGTTGTAACGCTTGTTGCCTATAACACACAGCAGATAAGCCACTGCAGCCACTTCGTGTGAATGCTGACTTAAGTTATCGTTACTTGTGTTGCGCATAAGTGCCCAACGGTTGATATATTTCATCCTTGAAAGAAAAGCATAAAAATGACTGCTCACTTTCAATTCCCCTTATCTCTGTACTCTTGCGCCTGCGCCGCCGATAATGCCTTCAACTTCCTTGAGTCTTGCTGTTGAAGTGTCACCGGGAGTTGTCATTGCGAGTGCACCGTGTGCAACACCGTAGTTGACAGCCTTCTGTGCATCGTCATAAGTCATAAGACCGTAAACAAGACCTGATGCGAATGAATCACCGCCGCCTACTCTGTCAAGAATTTCAAGACCGGGGAGTTCAAGTCCTTTATAAACTTCACCGTTTGCGTATACCATTGCACTCCAGTCATTTACTGTTGCAGTCTTTACTGTACGCAGTGTTGTTGCAATAACCTTGAAGTTGGGGTAAACCTTACAGACATTACCGAGCATCTTTACATAACCGTCAAGATTAAGCTCCTTGAGATTTTCGTCGTTACCTTCAATTTCAAAACCGAGACAAGCTGTGAAATCTTCTTCATTACCTATCATAACATCAATATAGGGAGCGATTGTCTTGTTGACTTCCTGAGCCTTAGCTTTGCCGCCGATGTCATTCCAGAGTGAAGGACGGTAGTTAAGGTCATAAGAAACGATTGTGCCGTATTCCTTTGCCTTTTTGACAGCTTCAACAACAACCTGTGCAGTTGTTTCTGAAAGAGCAGCAAAGATACCGCCTGTGTGGAGCCATCTTACACCGAGTGTGCCGAAGATGTAATCCCAGTCGATATCACCGGGCTTGAGCTGAGAAACAGCTGTGTTACCTCTGTCGGAAACGCCTGAAGCACCTCTGATACCGAAGCCTCTTTCTGTGAAGTTAAGACCGTTTCTTACCTTTCTGCCTGTGCCGTCATAGGGTACCCACTTGATGAATGATGTGTCAACACCGCCCTGAAGAATGAAATCTTCAACAAGACGACCAACATCGTTATCTGCAAGTGCAGTTACAACAGCTGTCTTCATGCCGAAGCAACGGCGAAGACCTCTTGCAACGTTATATTCTCCGCCGCCTTCCCATACTGTGAACTGACGTGCGTTTCTTACTCTCATTTCACCGGGATCAAGACGAAGCATAACTTCACCCAGAGAAATCATATCAAACATGCAATCTTCTTTTTTCTTAAGCTGAATCAATGACATATATAAATGCCTCCAATTATTTTTATACAACTTTATTATACTCATAAAGGATGTTTATTGCAAGAATAAAAAACCTTTTTAAGCAGTTACACTTTATCCATAAGTTTCATAACAAGACGAAGAGTATCAAGAGGCTTTTCTCCGTTTGCGATTTTAACCGAAATGTACGGTTTTGCAGCTGCGCTTACAAGAATTCTGCCGCGCATAGCCTTTGCAAGTGATGCAATTTTTGCCGCATCAATATTATCTGAATAGAGCAGAAGATTATTTCCGTTCTGCTTTATTTCGTATATTTTGTGTTTTACCGCAGAATTTCTGATAAGAGCAACGGTAATAAGTCCGTTCACACTTTCGGGCACATCACCGTAACGGTCAATAAGTTCATCAAGAACATCCGATGCGCCGTCTTCACTCCTGATAGATGCAATTCTTCTGTACATTGCAAGTCTCTGGGGAACAGAATCTATATATCTTTCGGGAATATGAGCATCTATACGGATATCCACAAGACACTCTCTTTCCGGCTCTTTTACTTCCTCGGTCTGTTCTTCGTTTACAGCCTCAGCAAGCATCTGCAGATACATATCATAACCTACAGCCTCAAGATGTCCGTGCTGTTTTGCTCCGAGAATATTACCCGCACCGCGGATTTCAAGGTCTTTCATCGCAATTTTGAAGCCTGAACCGAACTCAGTATATTCGCGGATTGCAGAAAGACGTCTCTGCGCAATTTCAGACAGTTCCTTACCTCGTCTGAAAGTGAGATATGCAAAACCTCGTCTTGAAGAACGCCCTACTCTTCCTCTTATCTGATGAAGCTGTGAAAGCCCCATATGGTCTGCGTTTTCAATAATGAGTGTGTTGACATTCGGCACGTCAACACCCGTTTCAATAATGGTAGTGCATACAAGCACCTGAATTTCACCGTCAAGCAGCTGTTTCCATACTTCACTGAGTTCCTCTTCTGCCATTTTTCCGTGAGCAACGGCAATATTTGCATCCGGGAGGAATGAGTGAATTTCTGCCGCTTTTTCGTCTATATCTTCAACTTTGTTGTAAAGATAATAAATCTGTCCGCCGCGCCTGAGTTCTTTTTCCATTGCCTCTGCAAGAATGCCCATATCGTGTTCCATTACATATGTCTGAACGGGAGAACGGTCAAGGGGTGCCTCTTCAATTACAGACATATCACGTATTCCCGTCATAGCCATATTGAGCGTTCTTGGAATAGGTGTTGCGGAAAGAGTAAGAACATCAACAGAGGGAAAAACAGTTTTGAATTTTTCCTTCTGAGCAACACCGAAACGCTGTTCCTCATCAATGATAACAAGTCCGAGATCCTTGAATTTCACATCTTTGGAAATGATTCTGTGAGTTCCTACTATAATGTCGATATAACCTTTTTTTACATCTTCGGTTATCTTTGCCTGCTGTTTCGCATTTCTGAAACGGGAAAGCATTTCAATTCTTACGGGGAATCCCTCAAAACGTCGCAGAAATGTTCTGTAATGCTGAAGAGCAAGAATTGTTGTGGGCACGAGCACTGCACACTGTTTACCGTCTGCAATGCATTTAAATGCAGCTCTGAGTGCAACCTCGGTTTTACCGAAGCCAACATCACCGCAAAGAAGTCTGTCCATGGGATAGGATTTCTCCATATCCTGCTTTATTTCGTATATACAGCGCAACTGATCGTCAGTTTCGTCAAATTCAAAACGTCTCTCGAAATCACTCTGCATATCAATATCAGGTGAAAAAGCAAAACCGGGAGTATT
The DNA here is from genome assembly GCA_045658165.1 of Acutalibacteraceae bacterium. Lineage (GTDB taxonomy): Bacteria > Bacillota > Clostridia > Oscillospirales > Acutalibacteraceae > UBA1081. The sequence continues at coordinate 37,751 of JAZOUN010000162.1, read as the reverse complement.
ATGACGCTTTGCATACAGTTCAAGGAGTTCTTTTGCCATATCTTTTACGGCACCCTTTACCCTTGCCTTGGTTTTTGCCCATTCTTTTGAACCGAGTTTATTTATTTTTACACCTTTGCCGCCCTCATCACGGGGACCGATGTATTTTGAAACAAGATCGAGCTGTGTTACGGGTACGTAAAGTACATCTGCACCCACATACCTGATTTTTATATAATCCTTGTGAACTCCCGAAACTTCCATATCAACAATACCGTCAAAAATACCGATACCGTGTATGGTATGAACAACATAATCGCCTTTCTGAAGTTCCTCTATTGAATGAAGTCCCTGACTTATATCATGGAATTTCTTTTTTGCCGAAGGTTTTTTCGCGCCTTCGCTCTTATATCTTCCGGATGTTATGATTCTGAGCTTTTCACCCGGATAATCCATACCGAAGCTGAGTGCACCGGCTATAATATTGACCTGACCTTTTATAAAAGATGATGGTGCAACGGGGAAATAATTGCATGAGAAACCGTCGTCATTCAGGTCTTCACAAAGGCTCTTTGCCGCTTTCTGCGTACCTGCAAGAACAACTGCAGTATACCCTCTCGCAATATCGGGACGAAGATCATCCGTAAGCACTGTAAGAGAACCTTCCCAGGGAGATGTCTGACGGACATTCATTGTTATAAGCTCTTTTACGGGAGTATCAAATGAACCGCGCGCAAAATTATCAAGATAAATAACACCGTTTTTCTCATAAAATGAAACCACATCGCTCCATTTTATACTGTAGGTATCAAGTCCTTTGCAAAGAACGCCGTCTTCAAACATCATTTTAATGTCTTCGTTCAGCAGTTTTGTAACAGTTGCCGCACGTTCTTTTATGTTATGCGATTCTGCCGCAAAAAGCAGAAAATCACTGCAATAATCAAAAATTGTATCGCACTTGTCGTAAGCAAGATTCAGATATTTATCCACAGAGCCGAGACGGACATGGTTTTTTATGCTGTCTGAATCAGAATACAGTCCCTGACGGACCTTATCGTATTTTTTACCTTTGAGTGAATGAGCAAGTTCTTCTATTTTCTCTGCAAAAACAATATCATCATCAAAAATTATTTCCGTTGCGGGAGTAATTCTTATTTCATCAACACTCTCTCCCCTGCGCTGGGAAATAACATCAAAAAATGACATTGAATCGATGGTGTCACCCCAGAATTCCACTCGGATAGGTGACGACATATCGGGAGGGAAGAAATCAAGAATGGAGCCTCTTAGTGCAAAATGCCCTTCACCCTCTACCATATCGGCACGTACATATCCTGCCGCAACAAGCGAAGCAACCACCTTTTCAAGCTCGGCATCACACCCGTTTCTGAGTGTAACAGACTTTTCCCTGAGCACATCTGCAGGTATAGTCAGCTGCATTGCTGCTTCAATACTGCAGACAACGACATCGGCTTTTCCCTCTGTAACAAGACCGAGAACGCCTATTCTTCTGCGTTCATAATCCCTTGAACGGCTCTGCTCAGAACGGAAATTTCTGTCTGCCGCAGGAAAAACAACGGCTCTCTGCCCCATATTTTCAATATCGGCACATATTTTTGTTGCCGATGCTTCATCGTTTGTTATAACGAGGGCTTTTTTACCGAGATTGGTACAAAGTGTATGAATAAGATGAGATTTGGGCGTGAGTGAAAGGCCCAGCACACCGAGTGGCAGAGCCTTTTTCTTAACATTATATTCTACTGAGACATATTCCTGATTTTTTTCAAGAAGACAAGAAAACGAACTCATAAAATCACCGTTATTTCAATTGGCAGGTCATCATAGCTTTGTCAACATCGCCGCCTACAATAAGACTGACGGCATCACAAGCCTTTTCCATAGTTTTTTTCAAGGTTTCCTGCTCCTGCTTTGAAAATGAACCCAGAACGTAATCCTTAAGGTCATAATCGGGATGCGGCTTACTGCCTACACCGATTTTTATTCTGGGGAAATTGTCGGAATTGAGATGATAAATTATGCTTTTCACACCGTTGTGTGTACCTGCAGAGCCTTTACGCTTAACTCTGAGCGCACCGAGAGAAATATCAATATCATCAAAAATAACAATACATCTCTCAGGTGGAATCTTATAAAAAGCTGCAGCTTCCCTGATTGCCTCACCTGAATTATTCATGTAGGTCTGAGGACGCATAACAAGACATCTGTGACCGTTTATCATAACATCGGCACAAACAGATTTATACTTCATTCTGTCTGTAGTGAAACCTTCGCGGTTTGCAAGCACATCAATACAAAGAAAACCTGCATTGTGTCTTGTTAATTCATATTCCTTACCCGGATTTCCCAGACCTGCAATAATGAATTCAACAGGTCCTGAAACGGGCATTGACATTTCTGTTTTTTTCTTTTTAAAAAAAGCCATGTTTTTATTCCTTTTTATACTTTTTTTCTGTAGGGCTGATGTTCTTTTACCCAGCCTTCTTTATTTGTCTGTCTTTCACGTGCTATTGCAAGAGTATTATCGGGCACATCCTGAGTGATTGTTGAACCTGCTGCCGTATAGGAATTTTCACCCACTGTGACAGGTGCAACAAGATTTGTATTACAACCGATAAATGCACGGTCTTTAATAACAGTTCTGTTCTTTGTTTTTCCGTTGAAGTTTACGGTTACAACGCCGCAACCGAAATTAACACCGCTTCCCACATCGGAATCACCGACATAAGTAAGGTGAGAAACGCTTGTGTTTGCACCGATTGTTGAATTCTTCACCTCAACAAAATTGCCGAGATGAGCACCGTCTCCGATAACAGAATCAGGACGGATCTGCACGAAAGGTCCTATATTTGCATTATCAAGAATTTTTGCACTGCGGATCTGACCGTTATTGAAACGGACATTATTTCCGATTTCTGCATTTTCAACGTAAGAATTGGGACCGATTACGCAGCCTTCACCGATAGTTACATCTCCGCAGATAATTGTGCCGGGAAGAATAACGGTATCACAGCCGATTGTACAGTCAGGACCTATCATAATACCGTCTGTACAGGGAATATCCACACCGTTGTCCATCATTTTTTCAATAATTTCCATACGTGCAAGTTCATTGAGTCTGTTAAGCTGGCTTCTTGTATTTGCACCGAGAACAGTCTTTTCATTCCCTGCATTGAAAACACCTGCTTTGCCGTTTTCACCGAGAATCACAGAAATTGCATCTGTAAGATAGTATTCGCCTTTTACTTTATCGGGAACTATTTTTGAAAGAGCACTCTCAAGCATTTCTGCAGTGAAACAATATACGCCTGAATTTACTTCATTTATAAGCTTTGTTTCTTCATCTGCATTTGCCTGCTCAACAATTGCCTTGATATCACCGTCTGCATCGCGGACGATTCTTCCGTAACCGAAAGGATCTGACACCTGAGCAGAAATAACAGTAACATCGTTATTTTTTTCAGCATGGTATTCGAGCGCACCTGAAATTGTTTTTGCATCAATAAACGGAGAATCTCCGTTAAGAATTAAAATATTTCCGTCTTTATTCTTTTTTATAAATTCAGCAGCCTGCATAACTGCATGGCCCGTACCTTTTCTTTCTGTCTGACGAACAGTTTCTGCCTTTTCGCCAACGTGTTCTTCAATATATTCTGCGGCATAACCCGTAACGATACAGATATCTTCAATTCCCGCATTGTTTACTGCAGACATAACCCAGTCAAGCATAGGTTTGAAGAGAACTTCACTCATTGCTTTGGGCTTTTTTGATTTCATTCTTGTTCCTTCGCCCGCGGCAAGAATAATTGCACTGTTTTTCATATTTTCATCTCCGGAAAATTAATAATGCTGTTCTTTAACAATTTATTATATCACATACTGCAATTATATTCAACAAAAAGATAGAACATCCTTAAAATCTCAATGACTTCTGAAACTTGAAGTCACACCGGCAGGATCATTTTCGGGCAATAACGTTTTATCTGAGAGAAGAACTGCCCTGCAGATGGAATATTTTCCGTATCTGTTGTTTATAACGTCTTTTACAGTTTCTATTTTTCTCATTTTATTACGATGTTCAACATCATTGAAAAATGACAGCTGTACGGGATCTTCCGCATTACTCAGCCCCGTAACACGCACACCAACAGATCTGAGTGGTCTGAAAAAATCATAATTACAGCTTACAAGTTTCATTGCCGCATTGCACACCTCACCCGAAATATCGGTAGGGGTAAACAACTGTTGCTGTCTTTCAAAACTTGTAAGGTCATTGCTGCGCAGATAAACCTGAACCACACTGCCTTTTAGTCCGTGATTTCTCAACCTTTTACAGACCTGTTCAGACAGAAGATTCATTATAAGATTGACATCCTGCAGGTTATTCATATCTCTCGGCGTTGTTGTGCCGTTCCCTATGCTTTTTATTATATCCCGTTCAGTCACCCTTTTTACAGGCGAAAGCTCAGTTCCGTTTGCAAAATGATGAAGCATTGTCCCGTTTTTGCCGAGCATTGCACACAGAACATTTTCGGGTGTGTTTGCAAGTGCACCTATTGTTTTTATTCCTATTCTGTTAAGTTTTGCCTTTGTAGCCCTACCCACATACAACAAGTCTTCAACTGCAAGAGGCCACACAATTTCCTTATAATTCTCAGGTGAAATCACCGTTACTGCATCGGGTTTTTTGTAATCACTGCCGAGTTTTGCAAAAACTTTATTATAAGAAACACCCACGGAAATTGTAAGTCCGAACTCTTTTTTCACTCTTTCCCTGAGTTCGTTAGCAATCTTTTCACCGTCACCAAAAAGTGATCTGCTGCCCGAAACATCAAGCCAACTTTCATCCATGCCAAACGGTTCAACCTGATCGGTATATTCATGGTACAATTTTCTGACATTGCTGCAATATTCATCATAAAGATCGTAATGCGGTTTAACGACTTTCAACTGAGGGCACTTCTGTCTCGCAATAAGAAGCGGTTCACCCGTTTTTATGCCGAACTTTTTTGCACATTCATTTTTTGCAAGAATAATTCCGTGACGCAATTCCTCATCTCCGCCCACTGCAAAGGGGATTTCTTTATATTCGGGATGTGAAATTGATTCGATACTTGCAAAACAATTGTTTAAATCCGCGTGCAGAATAGTACGCATGTTTTTCACCTCAGAACATTTGTTTTGTTTATTATAACAAACACTTGTTCTGTTGTCAATGTTTTATACAAACAAATGTTTTGGTATATGTGTAAAATAACGGACAAAAAAATACCCGGGTGAGAACCCCACCCGGGCAAATCGGATTAAACCGTTATTTTATTGGGATCAGCCGCCTGTTATATACCGAGACCGCCGTTAAGCTGTACACCTGTAAGAACAGCAAGGATTCTGTAGAGCCAATCCATGAGTCTCTGCCAGAATGTCAGGCTAACTTCCTTGATTGCATCTGCTGATTCACCGATGATACCTGTAAGGTTACCGAGACTTTCAACATTAGCTTCTTCAGCGAATACATAAGGATCTGTTTCATCGAATGCTGTGATAACAATAAGTTTGTATCCTACATCAGCATCTGTTGCAACGTAGCTTCTGCCTGTTGCACCGTTAATAGCTACAGCATTGTTATCCTTTACTCTGTACCACTGATATGTTACGAAATCAGCTGCTTTTGCGGGCATACCTGTTGTAACAACAGTAAGTGTCTGACCAACCTGAGCATTACCTGCAACACCTACAACGTAGTTAAGAGTGCACTTGATAACCTGAAGAGAAACAACTGCTTCCTGAGTGTTGTAGTTAACAGAATCTGTGGGAGTGAAGATAACCTTGTATGTATCGTAAACTTTGAGTTCATCTGCAACTATAAGCTTTGCATTTTCGTATGCGAATGTACCGTCACCGATACCTGCATTTTCAAACTTAACGTAGCTGAGGTCAAAACCGTATTCAACTGTTGCGCCTGAGGGGAATTTAACACCTGAAACGTCAGCCTTTTCGATTGTAACTGTGAGTTCACCTGAAGCAGGAGTTACAACAAGGTTGTAGTTACCCTTTGAAATACCGTCAAGTTCGGGCTTGATGTAATAAACAACTGTTGTACCTGCATTAGCTGTACCTGCTGTACCTGTTACGTAAGTTGAGCTGAGGAATATATCATCACCTGCGAATATGCCCTGAGGTTCACTGAATGTTACCTTAACATCCTTGTTTCCGTTGTATACCTTTGATTCAGCAGTTGCAACAGAAGTAATTGTTCTGGGGCTTACTGTAAGATATCCGGGAACACCAACGAATGAGTAGTTCTCACTTACAAGGTTTCTTGTATCGATTGTGATGGGATATGAAGCAACACCTGAGCCGGGGTAGTAGTCACAAGAGATCTTGTATGAACCGCCCACGTCTGCCAGTGAATCACCGGAGCAGAAACCTGCTGCTGTAACTGTATAAGCAGGAGTATTTGAACCGTAAACAACAGATTTGCTGTCAACTGTAACAGTAACTTCCTTCTTCATAACAATAACAGTGATTTCTGAATCAACAGCATAGTAGTTGCTGCTGTCGGGTGTGTATGTTGCTGCGTAAGTTTTGCTTCCTGCCTGGGGAACGATTGATTCATCAGCAAATGTCCATGTACCTGCATCTGAATGATAATTGTCAGGATTGATACTGCCGAGGTTTCTACGTGAATCGTAAACAATAGCACTACCATTGATCTGAGAAATTACAACAGGAGCAAATATGGGACGAGCCTTTTCAATATCAACTGTTACGTTATCCTTAACAGTAACTGTATAGTTCTTTGCACTTGAACCGACTTTTTCAACGTTGATTGTATCAACATTAACCTTAATGCCGTAACCTGCATTTGCATCTACAGCCTCACCGTAGCTGTCAGCAATGCTGAGTGTTGCAGCACTGTCGCCGGGTGCGTAAAGACTTTCATTGATTCTGAATGTAACACCAACAACGGGTGAACCGTCGTAATCCTTAGCTGTACCGAAAGCTTCAACCTGGATGGGCTTGGGTGTGATTGAAGCAGTTACAGGATTAACAACAACCTGGTAGTTGCCTGCATCTTCACCGGAAGTTGATACGTTAGAAACGATAATTGCAATGTTTTCGCCTGCATTCTTATCTGCGAAAGCAAATCTGATACCGTCGTTAAGGTAAACTTCATCAAGTTCATCCTTAAGACCTGAAGGCTGAGGAATAGTTGCAGTAGCTGTAACTGTACCGTCGTAAACCTTATCGTTTGCGTTGACATCTACATAAAGAGGAGCAGGAGTGATCTTAAGAACACCAACCTGAAGACCTGAAACGGGAGCATGATATACATAACCGTCTTCATAGTCTGTACCTGTTACAGATGAAGGAACGCCGACATCAATTGTAACAATGTATGAACCTGCATTTACAGGTTTTGCAGTCTGACCATTGTATTTAACAGTGATCTTACCGAAGATTTCTGCTGAATAAGCAGCAGCTTTTTCAACTGTAACATACTGTGCATTTGCATTGTATTCGATTTCGTATGCACCTGTTTCTGCATTGAATACACCGGGGAATACAGATGTAAACATTGCAGCAGTTGTGGGATCAAGAGATTCAAGAACTGCAGCTGTGGGAGCTGAGTTGATAGCACCTGAGAAACCGTTTGCTGTAACAGCTGCAACTGCTACGTAGATTGACTTGTTAAGGTCTGCATCTGTTACTGTGTATTCTGAACCTGTTGCACCTGCAATTGCAGATCCGCCTTCATAATACCACTGGAATGTGTAGCTTGAATATGTTGAAGGATCCATTGAATCGAGGTTAACCTTAAGCTTTGAACCAACCATTGCTGAACCCTGGATAACAGGAGTACCGCTGATTGCCTTAACAGTAACTTCTACGTAAACATCAACAGTGCATGTTGAGTAATTCTGATCATCATCAGGAGTAAATACTGCCTGATATGCGTTATATGAACCCCATGAGGGCTTTTCTGTTGTTTTTACAAATGTAAATGTACCTGCAACAGTCTTTGTGCTGTCGTTGGGGTTAACAACAACTGCATTGTTGCCGAACTTAGCATCTGCAAGAGTGTGAGAGTTAACAACCGTTGCTGTAGGAGCAGTTGTAACTTTGGGAGTAGCCTTTACAACTCTGATTATGCCTGCAACACCTGTGAATGTGTAGTTTGCAGAAGTCATCTTTGATGCATCTACATTAACAGCATATGAAGTGTCTGCGAAACTTTCGCTTGTATACTGTGTTCTGAATTCGGGAGCAGCACCTTCAATAGTGATCTTTGAAAGGTTATCGCCGTTCACAAAACCTGCAATCTTATAATCTGAGTCTGCAGTTGTGTAAGAAGGAGTATCTGTACCGTAAGATACAGTCTTCATTACGGGAGTAACTGTAAGAGTTGCCTTCTTGACAGTGAGAACACCTGCAACGGGAATGATATTATAGTTTTCATTACCCTGAAGAACATTTACATTGATAGCGTAATCGCCTACTGCACCTGTTACTGAACCTGCACGGTAGTCAGTTGCAACATCAAGAGAAATCTTGAGTGAGCTGAGTGTATCGTTGCTGTAAAGACCTGTTACAGTTACATCTTCTGCACTGTAAACGGGCTTTTCATCACCGTATGTGATGCTGTCGTTCTTAGCAGTAATTGTAAGATCTCTGGGCTTAACTGTGATAGTACCGTTCTTTGCAACGAACTCGTAGTTTTCACTTGTGATATCTGATGTAACAGAAATTGTGTAAGTCTTGTTCACACCGCTGCCGGGAGTGTAATCTGTAGAAACTACTACGTTACCTTCCTTTGCGATCTTATCAATACTGTCATCGCCTGTGAAACCGCTGTACTTGACTGCAAGTGTGGGTACAGAAGCACCGTAAGTTACTTCCTGATTGTCAACATAAACATTAACAACAGCTTTTCTTACATAAAGAGCAACCTGCTGAGTGATTGTCTTGTAGTTCTTATCTGCGGGAGTAAACTTAGCTGTGTAAGATGAAACATTTACTGAGGGAACAGTATCGGGTGTTTCCCATGTCCATTCACCGGCAATGTTATCTGATGTTACATTAAGAGCAACTGAATTGCCGAGAGTCTTTGTCTTATCATAATCAACATCTTCAACTGCAGCTTCTACAGAAACACCTGTGGGAGTTGCCTGACGGATGTCAACCTTAAGATTGTCTGCATTTTCAATAACAAGGTAATAGTTATTCTTGTGATCAATCTCAACATTTTCTGTATTTACAGTAACAAGCTTAGCTGTACCTGCATTGGGATCAACTTCACCCTTTACATCGTAAATAACAGGATCGAAACTGTCGGCTGTGTAGTTGTTTGTGGGGTTGCTGAGAGTTACGTCTACAAATGATGTACCGTCGTAATCTCTTGATTCTGCAGAAGCAGTGTACTTGATTGCTCTCTTTTCAACTGTAAGATATACATTTTCTGTCTGCTGAACTGTGAAAGCATTGTTTGCATCTTCTGCACCGCCGAATTTAGCAATTCTTACGGGATATGTACCTGCAGGCATACCCTGGTAATATGCTTTCCATTCGCCGTTGTGCTTAACTTCGAATTCTGTTGAAGCAAGCCAGCCTGCTGCCTTATCTGCGTCACCGCCGAGATCTGCGGGGCTGTATACAACGTTGAATGAGGGATTTGCATCACCGTAAACAACAGTTGCTGTACCTGCAACAACTGTTACAGGTCTCTTTGTAACATTAAGAGTTATTTCATATTGTGTTTCTGCGTAGTTACCTGCAACCGCGGGTGTCCATACAAGAGTAACCTTATGTGTACCTGCACCGGGAGTTGCTGTGGGTGTTACGCCTGCAATTGACCATGAACCGTTTACAGGCTCATCGTTCTTGTTAACTGCAGAGTAATCATTGAAATTAATAAGTTCTGCGTAGCTCTTACCGTAAGTTACAGTCTTTGCTGAATCACCTTTGATTATTACTTCGGCAGGAGTAATTTCAAGCTTGAACCTCTGCTGCTGACCTGAACGGTTGTATGAACCGTCTTTGATAGTCATATCAGCATTTACATTAACTTCAACAGTATATTTACCAACTGATGTGGGAAGACCGGAAGTCCAGTTTGTACCGTCTGATGTGTATCTGTAAGTAACAGCTGTAGCGTTGTTACCTGAACCGGCGCCGTTACCTGAAATATCGTAAACGCCTGTTATGATTGTATCGTCAATATTATCATTTGTATTGAGTGATGTATCAATACCCATGTCTAAAACATCAATAAGGAAGTCATCACCGGGAACAACCTTTGCACCTGTGTAAGGAACTTTTATTGTTATATTTTCTGAAGCATTGGGTGAATACTGATTTATACTACCGTTCTTTTCTGCAACAGCAACTCTTACTGATGTGGGGGACTTACGTTCATAGTCCATGTAAATGATAACTACATCTTCTTTATCAGAAGCGGGGCCCTGACCGTTAACATCCAGAACGCCCTTGCTTCCTGCCCACAGACCGGGAGTTTTTGCTTTACCTGTAGCAGGATCAATATCTTCAAGTTTTGTCTTGATGTTTGCATCTGAAGACAGTACATTTTCTGTTGTTCTGCCTATAAACTCATAATATCTGTCGTAAACAGACTGTGCACCGCTTACATATTTTACTGTTTCACCGCGGTTAACAATACCGTTTGTGCTTTCAGCAGAACCTACATTGATTTTTGCAATACTGTCAAGTCTTGCAGGATCATTCCAACGGAATGATACATCTTCAATGCCTTCTGCTTTTGAAACATCAGAATAGTAACGGTATACAACAAGGTACTGTGAACCTTTGATGAAACCTGATGCAGCAGGACTGTGTGCACCTGCAACACCACTGTTTGCATTTGTAAGTCCGCCTGTACCTGTATTACCGGGAGTACCGTTAACAATTGCAGCAGTATTGCGTGTACTGTCATTACTACCGTTGTCTGTTATGGGAGCCACAACAGTAGTATTTGCATTTGAATAATAAGACTGAACAGTCTTGTACTGACGGTTTGTAGCACTGTTTCCGCCACCTATACTTTCCCAAGGTGTTGATCCGCCGAAAAATTTTGTACTATAATCATTTTCTGATGAGTGATTACCGATATTACCTGTAAGGTTAGAAACACCGGCAACAGGTGCAGCAACGTGGCTGATATTAGCAGCATCACCGTCAGAGAATACATCTGACCATGAAAAACTTGTACTACTTGCACCAGGAACATAAACCTGAGTTTTGTTATCGCCTATGTGTTCAAAAGATGCAACAACGTCAACTGAAGGTCCGAGAATGGGATATGATGATCCCTTATACATAATACCTGCAGCAAAAAGGTGATCCACACCGTTTTTCCATGTGTTACTGTTCTGATCCTGATATTCCCAGTTCTTTGCAAGAACATTAATTGTTGTATTACCGGCAATGAATGCATTATTACCGTAAACACCGACAGCAGCCGCATACATATGAGCTTTGTCAGCAGAACCTGTTTCCATAAAACCGCCGGAGAATGAGTCAACATAAATATTCCCGCCTGTAATATTTACCTTTGTATCGTCACCATAAATACCGTAACAGAAGTCATATGCACGACCTGATGTACCATTCTGTGATGTACCTGTAAGACCGCCGACACTGATGCTTGCAGCAGAATTTACAGTACCGCCAGAGCTGTAAATACCGAAGTTATACAGATAGTTATCACTGTATGATGCATCACCGCCTGAACTCTTTTCGGAATTATGTACATGTGTAAGATATGATTCAATTTTTACACTACCGCCGACTGTAAGATTACCGCTGTTTACGATTGTAGCAAGTCTCTGTGCTGAATCATTTTTATCTGTTCGCTGTGTTGTAACATGAATCTTCTTATTTCTGATGGTACCTGTACCAATAATATTAAGAGTACCGTTATTTGTAATAAGACCCCAATATGCACCGTCTTTATAAGTACCGGATGTGTAACTGTCTGCCATAAGAGATGTATTCCAGTCACCGCCGTTCTGCTCATAATCCCACAAAATGCTATGGTTATTCAGATCAAGAATAACTGTTGCATTCGAAGGAACAGCAGCAAGCTTATAACCGGTTGTACCGGTCATTGAAATATCACCGCTGAGAGTGACTTTCCATTCACCGCCCTGACTTGCAGCTTCAGACATTACAGAATCCCACTGTGCTTTTGTTCCGACTTCTCTTTCAGCAGCACCTACTGTGCTGATTGAATCCTCAAGCAACAAAAAGCTACCTGTGACAGACATACAGATAACTACAAACGCAATAATTATCTGAGTGAGTCTTTTCTTTGTTTTGATATTGCTTATCATAAATCTTCCTCCTTAAAAATTAGAAAGGATTTTTGTAACGGCATCTGTCAACAGATGTCTTTCAGTTCAAAAAGTCCCTGACCTGACTTGCAGAATGAACCGTCAGCTTTCTGTTTACTTCTGCCTGTGTTTTCCTTGAGATATGCCTTCGAGCATAAAACGGATAATTACACTTATACATATTTTATTATATTTATTCAACAGTCCATTGTCAAGACGGAAAATGCAAATTGTTAACATTGTATATATAAATTCTGATTTTTTGTTATAAATAACTCAGCTGCATCAAAAAGTAATCCGCAAAAACAAAAAATATATAATTTTTCATATAAATACTAAACAATTACAATGCGTATTTCAATTATAAACTTGATTTATCAATGCTTATAATATATAATATAATGTTGAAGAATTCTGTTTTCCACAGGAGTTGATTTTATGAAAATAATGTTCATCAATCCCCGTTTGCCGGTTTTTATGAGAATGCCGTCACTTCCGCTGGGATTAATATCAATAGCAAGTTACCTTCAGCATTATGGTCACGAAGTAAAAATAGTCGAGCGTCTGGTTGAAGAAAATGATATTGAAAAAAGTTTAAAAGAATTCAATCCCGACATTGTAGGCATTACAGCAATGTCTTTTCTCGGCTGTATGGATGCAAAACAGATAACACGACAGATTCAGGCAAAAAACATCCCTGTTGTCTGGGGAGGTCAGGCTGCAACAGCCATGCCTGAACTTATTCTTAAAGAAGCTGCTCCTGATTACATAATTCTCGGTGAAGGAGAAATAACATGGCTTGATTTTGTAAATACCTATGCCGACGGCGGAGATATGTCGCAGGTTGCAGGTCTTGCATACGCACAAGGTGAAGAAATCATTTACACAGCCATGAGACCTGTTGCCGACATTTCTGTTTTTCCCGACATTGACTGGAATTTAATAGATGTCACAAAATATTTCTCATCTTTTTTCAACTGCGACAAAATGCTGTATCTTCATGCAACAAAAGGTTGTCCGGCACAATGTATCTTCTGTTCAAATCAGCAATTCCATCAGGGCAAAAACAGATGCCGTGATGTAAATCAGATAATGAGAGACATTGATTACCTTTATGCACACGGAACAAACGGCATTTACTTCTCTGATGAATTGTGGATGCCAAACAGAACTCTCCGCACACAGCTGTGTAATGCAATGATTGAAAAAAATTATAACCTTGTCTGGGGTTGCCAGATGCGCCTCGGTGTTCTGAACAAAGACGATATCGATCTTATGTACAAAGCCGGTTGCAGATGGATTCTTTTCGGAATCGAAAGCGGCAACAAAGAAAGAATCCGGTCCATCAAAAAGAATATAGATCTGAACATTGCAAAAGAAACTGTTCAGTGGTGCGAAGAAAAAGGTATTACCGTTCAGGCTTCATTCATAATTGGTTTCCCGGATGAAACCGCAGAAGAAATCAGAACAACAATCGAATTCGGAGAATCACTCGGTGCAAGTCTTGTTGTTCTTAACATTCTTAAACCGCTTCCGAACTCAGAACTTTATAATGACATAAAACAAAAGGGAATTTTTAAATTCCCTGAGTCCATTGAAGAAATGGCTTATGATATTGAACAGACTGTTTTTGATTCAACAACAGTAAATCTCACAAAAGTGCCCGACATTGATCTGAAAGTTATTCATTATTTTTATCAGTGGAAAGCTTTCAGCGGAAGAGGCTCTGTAAACAACGATTCTTACGGTATCATCAAAAAAATGGCAAGAGATACAATAGACAGAATTTTCAAACACGGTATAAAAGGATTTTTCTACGGAACTGCTGTTTCCGTAAAACAATTCATCAGCGTTTATTTCTATTCCCATGCTTACAGAAAAATTCTGAAAAAATACGGTTTAAAATAACACCGCTGTTTGCAACAGACCTGAAAAACACAAACCTCTTGACTTTATTTGACGTAAATAATATAATATAATGTATTATTTTTTTACATTATATAAGAGAGGGTGATAAAACAATGAAAAACAAAAACTTCATGACTGTTTTTAAATATACAGCAATAATTTTTGCTTCAATGGTTTTTTATTGTGTTCTAAACTGTTTTCAGATGATTGAAACCGGCCTTTACTCTCTTTTTATAGGTGATTTTTCAATAGGTTTCTGTTCAAGATTGTTCATCGGCTCCATTCTTAGCCTTTTCAAAGACTCCTTCACAAAAGAATGGATGACTTCTTTTTTGCGGATAATTACATTTATTGTTTTTATGATTTCCGCACACTTTATAGCATCGTCATTATCCCGGGCAAAACAGACAGATAAAAAAACTCTTGCATTTTTTGCATGTATATTTGTATTTTCTCCGTTTTCAGTAACAATATATGCAGGAGATATATTCGGTTTTATAGATATTTTCTGTTATATTGTACTTCTTATTACAATTTATGCAGGAAACAATAAATTCCTATTCCCGCTCGTTCCTGTTTTTCTGGCATCAGGCATATTTATTCATGATGCATTTATAACAGGATATATGGCTCCCTGTCTTGCAATTGTTGCTTATTATGCCGTAAAAAAATACGGAACAACTATCCGTGCAGGAATATCCTTTACTTCTTCATCTGTTGTATGCGTCGGAACATGCATTTATACAGTATTTTTTGCAAATTCCACAATTAAAATGACAGAAAGCGAAGTCCTTAATTATCTTGCAAAAAAAGGTAACTGCTCCGTTGAAGATGTTTCGGGCTATATTGAAGGTTTTCTTTTCTACAAAGATACACGCGATGTAAGTGAAAGCAAAGAGTATGCTGACAATATCGGTGATTTTGTTATACATATGTTTAAACTTGCAATAGAATCACTTACCCCGACATATGTTTTATATTTCGTTTCAATCATTCCGATTCTTGTACTTATCTTTTACGTGTGGGCAAAATCTATTTCAAACTGCAATACTTTTGCAGAAAAAATCCCGTATATTCTTTTTATGCTCACCCCCGTTCCTCAGCTTATAAGCTTATTAATGTCAACAGACTTTACACGATTCCTTGCAACAATAGTAATAACCCAGCTGTGCTATCTTTTTATCTGCATAAAACAAAAGGACAAAAACATTATTCCTGCAATGGAATACCTGAACAACAACAAAAAAGTATTTATCATCCCCTGCATGAGCACAATACTTGTCAATATGCATTAAGGAGGTTCTGCTGTGAAAACTGTAAATAAATGCACATGGGCAGAGCACATTCTTATTGCATTTTATGTGGCGCTCTTTTCAATCCCTGCACTGATTCATGACGGATATAATCTGGAGCAATCATTTTTATTAATATTTAAAACCGTTCCGTCAAATTATCTGCTGTTTCTGTCTCCGTTGATTCTTTATATTTTTATAAAAAAGAGCAACATTTCGAAACAAGAAAAATTCATTTTTTCGGCACTGATCAACTTATGCATAATCATGCTTATATTACTGGAATTATCATCTTCCTCAGGTAAATTGCATTTTACTGCAATCGCAATTCTCATTCTCTCTTTTTTATGCATAAACACAAACACTCTTACATCAAGCTTTATTCTTATTCCCGGGCTTTTTATAACAAAACTCGGACTATTCTACATCTTTTCTGCGTTCATACCTGTTCTGTTTCTGATAATGATAAAAACAAGCAACACACAGACAGCTGACAAATCAGAAAAGAAATCATCAATAATGATATATTTCGCATATATGTATATTCTGGTACTTACAATTATTCTTTTGTTCAAAAAGAAATTTGTAGTAAATGGAACATACACCACCCCCTACCTGTCACATGCAGATGATATAATCAATCTGATTTCCGGCATAACAATTCTCATTTTCTGCTGTATTTTATTTATATACAGAGCTTCAGACAGACTGAAGAACGGAAGTTTCAACGAAAAAGTCGCAATTATATTAGCTTCGGTTTATCCGATATTTTTTGCAGCACTCGGAACATTCATAAATATAATTTCATACGACTTCAGATCTGCATTTTCTGTTTCTTTATTGATGTATGCAATAAATCATTTTCAATTGTCTGTCACATACGATAACAACAAAGAATTGCTTCCCCAAAAATTTCTGAATGAAAAAACTGCAGTAATAACTATTCTTGTTTTCTGCGCATTCTTTTTTAAATCAAAAATATAAATCTATTTGTAAAACAGGAGATAATGTTTATGAAAAACATACTTATTCTTTTCGGCGGCAAATCCAGTGAATACGAAGTTTCACTGCGCAGTGCTTTTGCAGTTATAACAAACATGCCCCGCGACAAATACAACCCCGTACTTATGGGAATTACAAAAGACGGAAAATGGTTCCTCTATGAGGATGATATAAACCTCATCCCCGATAATAAATGGCTTGACGGCAAATGTACACCTGCCGCAATCTCAACCGACTTCGGTGAAAAGTGCATAAACGTTTTCAGAGCAGACGGCATTGAAAAAATCGCAATCGATGTTGTTTTCCCCGTGCTTCACGGCAAAAACGGTGAAGACGGCACAGTTCAGGGACTTCTTGAACTTGCAGGCCTCCCCTACGTAGGCTGTAACACAATTGCAAGTGCAATGTGCATGGACAAAGCCGTTACAAACATGACTGCCGACTATGCAGAAATTGCCCAGGCAAAGTGGCTCGGCATAACAAAAAGTGACTATGAAGAAAACAAAGACGCTTTTGCAGACAATTGCGTGGAATATCTCGGTCTTCCCGTATTCATCAAACCTGCAAATGCCGGTTCATCTGTAGGTATCTCCAAGGCTAAGACAAGAGAAGACATTTTCACAGCAATGGATGTTGCTTTTGCAGAAGATTACAAAGTCGTTGCAGAAGAGAACATCGACGGAAGAGAAGTTGAATGTGCTGTTCTCGGCAACGAAAAGCCCATCGCTTCCGTTATCGGTGAAATTCTTCCCGCAAACGAATTCTATGACTACGAAGCAAAATACATCGATGCGGCATCAGAACTCTGCATTCCCGCTCAGCTCAGTGAAGAAAAAAGTGAAGAAATCCGCACTCAGGCAATAAAGGCTTACAAAGCTCTCGGCTGTACAGGTCTTTCAAGAGTTGACTTCTTTGTAAGACGCACAGACGGTGCAGTACTTCTTAACGAAATCAACACTCTCCCCGGCTTTACATCAATCAGCATGTACGCAAAGCTCTTCGGTGCATACGGAATTCCTTACGATGAGCTTATTGACAGACTTATTAATTTAGCATTGGAAAGATAATAATGAAAAAGGAAGTTTTATTGACTATTAAAGATTCCCACACCGTTGACGGCAACAAAGAGTCTTATGAAATGACCACCCGAGGCATATGGGAAGATGATCTTAACGGTTACACAATAAATTACGACGAGCAGTACGACGAACTAAAAGGCTGTCATACTGAACTTACAGTCAGAGGCACATGTGTTTCAATGGTCAGAACAGGATCCTTCACCACAGAAATGACCATAGAAAAAGGCAAAAGACATAATTGTCAGTATCAGTCTCCTTTCGGTTCAATGCTCATCGGCATTGCTGCTCAGAAAGTTGCATCTGACATAAAAGACGGCAAAGGCACTCTCGAAATGAAATACACCATTGACTTTTACGGCGGTGTTGCGAGTGAGAATGAATTAATATTAATACTGGAATAATGTACAATTTACAATGTACAATGTACAATTCTATATAACTTCCAGAGAAGGTATTGCTTTATGAAAGATAATATTGTTGCAGACAAAAGCAAAGCTTTTGCAATCAGAATTATCCGTCTGTACAAATATTTAAAAAACGAGAAAAAGGAATACTATTTATCAAAACAAATAGTCCGTTCAGGAACAAGTATCGGTGCAAATATCCGAGAAGCTGTGATCAGCTTCAGCAGTGCAGACTTTATTTACAAAATGAATACTGCACTGAAAGAGGCATGTGAAACAGAATATTGGCTGGAATTGCTATACGAAACAGATTATATATCAGACACCGAATTTAACAGTATCTATAAAGACTGCTCTGAAATCGCAAAATTGTTAACAGCAATTGTAAAAACCAGTAAAACAGAAAAATAATTGTAAATTGTACATTATAAATTGTACATTTGAAAGGACATAACATGAGCTATATTGTAAAAAAAGCAGAAAATCAGATTTATGAAATAATCAACAATGCCCTTGCAAAGGCAATTGAAAAAGGTGACCTTCCCGCAGGTGAACTCCCCGAATTCAAGGTTGAAGTTCCTGCAGACAGATCACACGGTGACTACTCAACAAATGCAGCAATGGTAGGCGCAAGAGTTTTCAGAACAGCTCCCATGAAGATTGCTGCAGCCCTTTGCGAAAATGCAGAGCTTGAAGGCACATATTTCAACAAGGTTGAAGCTGCAGGTGCAGGTTTCATCAACTTCACACTCAGCTCAGCTTACTATGCAGACATCCTTTTCGATGTTGAGAACAAGGGTGAAATGTACGGCCATTCAGAATACGGCAAGGGCAAGTCAGCTCTTGTTGAATTCGTTTCAGCTAACCCCACAGGTCCTATGCACATCGGTAACGCACGTGGCGGTGCAATGGGTGACTGTCTTGCAGAAATCCTCGCTTGGGCAGGTTATCATTCAGAAAGAGAATTCTATGTAAACGACGGCGGTAACCAGATTGAAAAGTTCGGTCTTTCACTCGACGTACGTTACAAACAGCATTTCGGTGATCCTATGGAAATGCCCGAAGATGCTTACCACGGTCAGGATATCATCGACCACGCAAAGAATTTTGCTGAAATCTACGGTGACAAATACATAAATGCAACTGAAGAAGAGAGAAGAAACGCTCTTGTTGAGTATGCTCTTCCCCTCAACGTTCAGGGGCTTGAAAGAGATCTTCTCAAGTACAAAATCAAGTACGACACATGGTTCAGAGAAAGCACACTTCACAATTCAGGTGAAGCAAAGAAAGTTGTAGATATGCTCACAGAAAAGGGCTACACATACGAACTTGACGGTGCACTCTGGTTCAAGGCTGAACAGTTCGGCTGTGACAAGGACTTCGTTCTCCGTCGTTCAAACGGTTTCTATACATATATCGTTCCCGATATTGCATACCATTATAATAAGCTCGTAACAAGATGTTTCGACAGAGCGATTGACATTCTCGGTGCTGACCACCACGGTTATGTACCCCGACTCAAGGGTGCAATTCAGGCTCTCGGTGTTGATCCCTCAAGAATCGAAGTTGTTCTTATGCAGATGGTCCGTCTTGTAAGAAACGGTGAAACTGTAAAACTTTCAAAGCGTTCAGGTAAGGCTATCACTCTCGTTACTCTTCTTGACGAAGTACCCATCGATGCAGCAAGATTCTTCTTCAATATGAGAGAAGCTAACACACACTGCGACTTTGACCTTGACCTTGCAATTGAAGAGTCAAGCTCAAACCCCGTTTACTATTGTCAGTATGCACACGCAAGAATATGCTCAATCTTCAGAAAGATGAGCGAAAAGGGTGTTGAATTCACAGGCTGCACAGCAGAAAACGCACAGCTTCTCGTGAAGAGTGAAGAAAAGGAACTCATCAGATATATTTCATCACTCACAAGTGAAATCGAAAGTGCAGCAAAATCTCTTGATCCCTCAAAGATCACAAGATACGCTCTTGAACTTTCAACCCTCTTCCACAAATTCTATAATGCATGTCATTGCGATATCGAAGACAAAAATCTTCAGCAGGCAAGATTATTCCTTTGCAAATGTGTCAAGGATGTATTATATAACGTGCTGACAATGATGAAGCTGTCAGCTCCCGAGTCAATGTAAACAGTAATTTGTCGGGCTGTTGCCCGGTAAAAAGAATAAAGAAAAAATAATAAATAATAAAATCGGAAGCCCTGCGGGCTTTGATTATATAAATGGGGTTAAGGGGTTTACCCCTTCCGACATTATTCTTTATTCATTATTATTTATTCTTTAAAGAATTTATCGAGGGCACCTCGATAAATTCCTATTTGTCAACAAATTGTCATCTACGGAGGTGTTATCGTGGAAAAAAATGAAAACAGAACAGTTGCCCAGAACAAAAAAGCCTATCACGACTATTTTGTTGAAGAAACTTATGAAGCAGGCATTGAGCTTTTCGGCACAGAGGTAAAATCTGTCCGTCAGGGCAAAATCAATCTTAAAGATTCCTGGTGCAATATCGTAAAAGGCGAAATTTTTGCCAACGGAATGCATATTTCACCCTATGACCACGGAAACATCTTTAACCGTGACCCGTTAAGACCGAAAAAACTGCTTATGCACAAGAAAGAAATACTGAAACTTTTCGGGTTGACAAAACAGCAGGGTTATGCGATAATACCCCTGCAGGTTTACTTCACAAAAGGCAAAGCAAAACTTCTTATCGGTCTTTGTAAAGGTAAAAAGCTCTATGATAAACGTGAAGACGCCGCCAAAAAGAGCGCAAACAGAGAAATCGAAAGAAACATGTCTTTAGGCAATTCGTAATGCGTAATTCGTAATGCGTAATTAAAGGTTATAAAAAAATGATTAGAGAAAATTTAATTGTAACCAAATCAAAAGCATTTGCATTAAGAATTTTAAAACTTAACCAATTCCTATTTCCTGAAAAATCGATCACAGATTTAAGGAAGCAGATTTTACGAAGCGGAACAAGTATCGGCGCAAATGTAAAAGAAGCAATACGCGGACAAAGCAAAGCTGATTTCTATGCAAAAATAAATATAGCATTAAAAGAGGCAAGTGAAACGGAATATTGGCTTGAAATTCTTTATGAATCAGGTTACATTCCGAAAAAACCATTTGAAAGTATTTATTCAGATTGTCAGGAACTGATAAAAATACTTATAGCTATATCCAAATCACAGAATTCAAACAATTCGTAATTACGCATTTAGCATTACGAATTAAGAATTAAATACAGGGGGATGAAAGGATTTCGACGGGGATTTTGAATCCCGGTAAGCGAGCAGAGGTGCGGTACCGCTTTAAAAATCGCAAGTTTATTAAAAATAAACGACAACAATAAAACTGTTTTAGCAGCTGCTTAATAGCTGCCGTCTTACCCGAGAGTACTGCGGCTTGGGATAAGGCGTCGATTAGCAGTGAACGTGCACGGGCAAGCGTCTCCGTAACCCGTCATGCATAACGGAGCTGTCCCGATATAAGCCTGCCGACAGGCGTGTAAAGGGAGAGATTTAATTTATCGGCTACGCTCGTAGAAAGCTGAGAGAATGAATTTTCGGACGCGGTTTCGAATACCGCCATCTCCACCAAATAAGAGTCAGTCGAACACTGATTCGCACACACGGAACGTTGTTCCACCAAAAAAGAAACAACCTTTTCAGGTTGTTTCTTTTTTTATCCATTACAAAAATTGATAATATTCAATTCTTTTTCAATTTGCAATTTATTTCTGACAATTGAAAATGTTCGGGATTAATTTTTTCTTATTTTCCATTTCTGCTGTCTGATAACGGCGGGGGATTCTTCATTATCCTTTGCATAAAAAACTGTCAGCAGGCTGCCGTCATCAAGTTCTGCCGTTGCGGGATATCCCAGATCGTCGGTGTAATGATTTTCATAAACGGCATACTCTTCACTCCAGTTTTTACCACCATCAGCACTGAGAATAACATGAATTCCGAAGGGCATTTCTCTGTGAGAAAATGCAGCTATGAGTATCCCCGATGAATGACGGAAAAGATGTGACGGAGCACCGCTGTCATCCCTGAGAATCTGCCTGGGCTTGCTCCAGCTTACACCGTTATCGGTTGATTCCGTCTGAAAAAGAGTGAACAAGGTTTTATCTTTATTTTCTGCCCTCAGATGACATATTATTTTACCGTCAGGGAGCTGAATCGCATGCGGTTCATAGAAATAAGTATCTCTGAATTCCTCGTACTCATACAACTTCATATCTCCGCGAAGAGTCATTTCTCCGTTTTCGGTGTCAATTATATGAGCTTCTATATGATTGTGTATGCCGAGAATTCTGCCCACCCATAAAACACTTCCGTCATTGAGAACAGCAGGACCGTGCGGTGAGGAAACAGGAGACTTACACAGTTTTCCGAAAGTTCTGCCGCAATCTGTACTGATTCTGAAATTAACACCCTTTGCCGCATTTTCATCATCGGCAGAAACGGAATTTATATAATCTATACACTCCTGTGTCTGAGGCATTTTTTCTCTCAGCGTTTCAATATCCTTGGTAAATGACGTAACTATCAGGCCGTTTTCACCGAACACGGTGAGTCCCGTATCCCTGTCATCAAGAACGGTATCAATAACAATCTGAGGTGCAGTGTAATTTTTACCCTCGTCCTCACTGAAGGCAATAACAGCCTTGCCGAATGGACATATATGTTCTACACGGAATCCGGATGCACCGACTGCAACGCCTCCGTTCTGAAGCTTAACCACAGTCGGCCACGCAAAATAGGGATGTGCACCATCAGGATCGCTCATTATTATTTTTTCATTACCTATCAATTCAATGTTAAAATCCATGTTCTGACCTCTCTGATTTGCTGATTACTGTTTCTGAAGAGCATCGGCAATATTATCGTCTCATTATCCGTTATTATATCAGCACTCCGTTGCAATGGTCAACTTCATGCTGAATTATCTGTGCGGGAAATCCGTTGAAGGTTTTGATACGGGTCTGCATTTCTGATGTCTGCCACTGCACTTTTATTGTTTTATAGCGCTTACACTTACGTGGTCCTCCGAGCAGAGAAAGACAGCCTTCTTCTGTTTCATAGGGTTCTGATTTTTTGACAATTTCAGGGTTGAACATAACCATATATTTTCCGTCATTATCAAAGGCAATAATGCGTTTGCGCACACCAATCATATTTGCAGCCATACCGACACAACCGTCTTTGTGAGAGGTAAGTGTGTCAAGCAAATCTTCAGCCACTTGTAAATCTTCTTTTGTTGCGACTTCCGATTTCAGGCTGAGAAAAATCGGATCGTGCATCAATTCTTTTATCATAATTCTAAATCCTTTTTTTATTTATTCAAAAAATTATTTCATCATCTGTCTTCTTTTTTTACGGCGGACTCGGTTGATGTGTCTTTCAAAGTCACCGTTTGCAATAAGCTGGGCAAGAACTATCTGAATATACGTCGGCACAGTGCAGGAATAAAACCCCAATCGGTCGGCATATTCTTCTGCAAGTTTTTTCGGCAGTACCATATACCCCACACGCAGGGAGGATGAAATCGTTTTTGAAAAAGTGTTCATGTATATAACATTATCCTTTGACGAATGGCAGAACAGCGTTTCTTCAGGCTTTTTTGAAACGGAAAACTCCGATTCGAAATCATCCTCAATTATATATCGGTCACCTTTTTCCGCCCATTTAAGATATTCATGTCTTTTGGATGCAGAAGCAGTAACACCGCTGGGGTAGCTTCTGTACGGGGAGATATGCAGAACATCAGCAGAGCAGCTTTTGAGTGCGGAGCTTTCGATTCCGTTCTGCGAAAGAGGAAGTTTCTGAATCTCAACTTTTGACAAAGAATAAACCTGCTCAATTTTTTTGTAGGACGGGTTTTCAATGCCGTAAACAAGATTTCTGCCGAGCAGGTCAATAATCAGATTGTAAAGATATTCAGAACCCGAACCGATAATAATCTGATCAACATCTGCCGCAATACCTCGGCTCTGAGCAAGATACATCTGAATTGCCTTGCGCAACTCAAGACAGCCTTCATTCGGTGAACGTACTAAAATTCCCTCTCCCATCATGCCGATGACCTTTCTCATGGTTTTTGCCAGAACAGAAAACGGAAATTCGTCATCATTTCCGACATTATGCAAAGGCTGAGAAAAAATATCAAAACTTTTTTGCGGAACGGGAACAAATCCGTCATCGGAACAGAAAACAACAAAATATCCGCTTCGTTCTTTCGGCTCAATATATCCCTCATCGCGCAGAAGGTCATAAGCATGTTCCACTGTAATTGTGCTTACACCCGTTTCCGTTGCAACGGTACGCTTTGACGGAAGTTTTGTTCCGAAAACATATACACCGTCGGTAATATCTTTCCTTATTTGATTATATAATTGCAGATAGGCGGGTGTTGAAGAATTCTCATCAATTATGTATTTCATCTGGTTATATAAAAATCTCCTTTTTTGACTATTTTTATATTATCAGATATATTATATACTGTTTGCATAGCAGATTCAAGATATTTTTCAATCATGAAAGAAGGTTTCAGATGAAAACTAAAAATGCAACTCAAAAGCTCGTTATTGCAGCATTGCTTGCTGCACTCACCTGTGTAGCAACAATGATAATAAAAATACCGTCACCGCTCAAGGGATATATTAATCTTGGCGACTGCATTGTACTCGTTGCCGGCTGGATGCTCTCACCTTT
This sequence comes from Acutalibacteraceae bacterium, assembly GCA_045658165.1. GTDB lineage: Bacteria > Bacillota > Clostridia > Oscillospirales > Acutalibacteraceae > UBA1081. The sequence goes on along the minus strand of JAZOUN010000162.1, from coordinate 12,980 downwards.
ATACGGATTTCTTGCGGCAGGTCTCGGCTCTGCTCTTGCCGACCTGTTTTCGGGATATGTTATATATGCCCCTGCAACATTTGCAATAAAAGGACTCATGGCTCTGGCAGCATTTTACATATACAAACTACTTAGCAAAAAAATCAACAGCCCTGTTTCACGAATTATCAGCGGTGTTGTTGCAGAATTGATAATGATACTCGGATATTATGTGTTTGAGGGATTCATGTACGGCTTTGAAGCTTCAATTGTCAATATTCCTGCAAATGCAGTTCAGGGAGCAGCAGGACTGATACTCGGAATTGCACTTGTAAATATATTCAAAAAAACTAAAATCCCTTTTCAGTAATAAATTACAATAAAAAAACAGTGAATCTGCAACTTCTGTTTGCCGATTCACTGTTAATTTTTTATGCCATATCTTTATACTGATAAACTCTTACGTAATCAACGATGAATTCTGCACCGTCAGCGGGAGCATTTTCTCTCTGTGAGGGAATTCCGTCTTCGCCACGCATTTCAACTGAAAGAATAAGGTATTCGGGGTTCTGTGAAACACCGCCGAATGATGTGCGGAATGTTTCAACACCGTTGATGTAGAAAATGTATTCATCTTCATTCCATTCAAGACCGTATGTGTTGTATTCTTCGTAAGGATTGTTCTTTATGAGGAATCTCTTTGCGCCCATCTTCTGATGTGCATCACCGTAACCGTCAAAATGAAGATTTGATGAAATGTTTCTGTTAAGAAGCTTTTCGTATCCGTCACTTTCGAAAATATCGATTTCTGTGCCATCCTGACCGTTACCGTCAGCATTATAAACACCGTCATTCATAAGCCAGAATGCACTCCATACGTCTGCACCCTCGGGAAGGATACATCTGCACTCGAAATAACCGAATTTCTGGCTGAATCCGTTGGGAGAATCATCATCTGTATCGATACCTGCTGTGTACCAGCCTGCACCTTCACCGCCCATACCCTCTTCAAGATAAACTACGGGAATAACAAGATTGCCGTTCTTTGTCTGCGCAAGATACTGATTCCAGTAGCTGCCTTTTCTTGATTCTGTCTTATTGCCGTACTGATAGTGACCTGACCACACGCTTCTGTCGAGCTCACCCTCAAATTCGTCTGCGAAAGTGAGTTCGAATTTGTCCATATCAACTTCTTCCCCCATGGGATAACAGGGAATGTCAAGCCAGAAACATAAAGTCATAATTACCGTTGTAAGTATTGATATAATCGGTTTTAAAAATTCCATAGGAACATCTCCTTTGTATTGATAAATTCATTATAACTTAAAATTTTTCCGTTGTAAATACTTAACTGAAATTCTTGAACAAAGGTGTTATTGACATTATTTTTTTTGCGTACTATAATGTAACTGTAACATGTTGAAAGGAGACTTCTTATGAACATAATAACAATCAGCCGTGAATTCGGAAGCGGCGGAAGAGAATTAGGCAAACGAATTGCAGACATTCTCGGATATTCATACTACGACAGAGAAATTATTTCCGCAATTGCAGAAAAGCATGATTGCGACGAATCTTATGTTGAAAATGTCCTCGAAAACAGTTTCCCGTTCAGTATGCCCATTACTTACGGCAGAACTTTTTCTTATGCAGACACAACAGGTCAGCAGGCAATACAGCTTCTTTCATCACATTACAAATTGCTTCGTGAATTTGCATCAAAGGGCAACTGCGTTATTGTAGGCAGAAGTGCAAACATCATTCTTGAAGAATTCAATCCTCTGAACATTTTTGTTTATGCCGATATGGAGTCAAAAATGAAGCGTTGCCGCGAAAGAGCACCTGAAGGCGAAATGTTCAAAGATTTTGAACTCAAACGCAGAATCAAACAGATTGATACCGGCAGAGCAAAGCACCAGAGATTTTTAACAGATAAAAAATGGGGTGCAAAAGAGGGTTATCACCTTTGTGTAAACACTTCAGGACTCACAATAAAATCAATCTCCCCCATTATTGCAGAATTTGCAAAAGAATATTTTGAAAAAAGATAAAAAATTCCCGTGTCATAAATTTTTATGACACGGTTTTTTTCATCTGAAAATTTCTTCTGCATAACGGACTGTTTCCATTGCATCCTTTGCATAGCAGGAAGCTCCTATCATATCCGCATATTCCTGAGTGAGCACAGCTCCGCCGACAACAGTACGGCAGTCGGGTGCTTTCTGAGCCAAAAGCTTTATTGTTTCTTCCATTGCAGGAACGGTTGATGTCATAAGAGCAGACAATCCGCAGAGTTTTATGTTATTGCTGATAACAGTTTCGGCAATCACTTCAGGCGGAACATCCTTGCCCAGATCAACAACCTCAAACCCGTAATTTTCCAGAATAACCTTAACAATATTCTTGCCTATATCGTGAATATCACCCTTTACCGTTGCAATTACAACAGTTCCTTTTTTTACGGCAGATTCACCTTTTGAGGCAATAACTTTTTTTATAACATCAAAAGCTCTGCCTGCCGCCTCTGCACTCATAAGAAGCTGAGGAAGGAAAATTCTGTTGTTTTCAAAATCTTTACCCACTTCATTCAGTGCCGGAATAAGAATATTGTCTATCAGTTGCGAAGGACTCATTTCTGCAAGCAGTCTTTCTGCCGCTGCGGAAGCCTTTTCTCCCATCCCCTTGAGCACGGCAGTTTTCAATGCATCAGCATCGTTTTCATTTTTTTCGGTTTCAACAATCTGAGTTTTCACATCGGATGCAAAGCCGATATAATCAATAAAATTCTCATCAAATCCCTTGAGTGCACAGAAACTGTAATATGACTTCATCATGTCGTCTGATTTGGGATTGATAATTGCACAATCAAGCCCTGCTTCAAGAGCGAGAGTATAAAACACAGAATTAATGTTCTGTCTTTCGGGAAGTCCGAAAGAAATATTTGAAACACCGAGAACTGTTTTTCCGCCCAGTTCCTTTATTCCCCTTACCGCATCAAGAGTTATTACGGCATTATCCCTGCCTGTGCTGACAGTGAGAGTAAGCGGATCAATTACGATATCTTTTTTCATAATACCGTATTTTTCAGCTTCTGTATAAATCTTTTCTGCAACGGCAATTCTGCCCCCGGCAGTTTCGGGAATTCCGTCTTCATCAAGAGTCAGACCAACCAGCACACCGCCGTATTTTTTTATAAGAGGGAATATTTTTTCCATACTTTCGGCCTTGCCGTTTACGGAATTTATCATGGGTTTTCCGTTGTATCTTCGCATTGCCGATTCCATTGCATCAATATCGGATGTATCAATCTGCAGCGGAAGATTTATAACTGCCTGCAGCTGTTCAACCACCTGAGTGAGCAATGCTTTTTCGTCAATTTCGGGCAGTCCCACATTTACATCAAGAATATGACAGTTCTTTTCCTGCTGAGCAAAACCCTCATTGAGGATATAATCAATATCATGATTACGAAGTGCTTCTTTAAAAAGCTTTTTGCCTGTGGGATTTATTCTTTCACCTATAATTACGGGTTTACTGCCTATTTCGACAGCATGTGTATACGACGAAACAACAGTCAGATTTTTATCGGTAATTTCCTTTGCCTCAACCGCCTGAGTCGCCTTTACAAGTGCCTTTATATAATCGGGTGTTGTTCCGCAGCATCCGCCGAGAATAACAGCTCCATCTTCTGCGATTTCCGCCATTTCACGGGCAAAATCTTCCGGCAGAACATTATACACAGTCTCACCGTTTACCGTTTCGGGAAGTCCTGCATTTGGCTTTACAATCACGGGAACAGATGCTTTTCTGCATATATCACGGGCAATATCTTTCATTTCGCAAGGACCGAGAGAACAGTTGAGTCCGAGAGCCGAAACACCGAGTCCTTCAAGCATTGCAACCATAGCCCCTGCATCTGCACCGGTCATAAGTTTACCCTTGGCATCGTATACATTGGTTGCAAAAACAGGAAGATCACAGTTTTCCTTTGCTGCAAGAATTGCCGCTTTTGTTTCGTAAGAATCGGTCATTGTTTCAACATTTATAAGGTCAACACCTTTTTCTGCACCGATTTTCACAGTTTCAGCAAAAACAGAAACTGCATCTTCAAAATCCAATGTTCCGTAAGGTTTCAGCAGTTTACCTGACGGTCCTATATCAAGAGCAATCCACACATCTTCCCTGCCGCTTCTTCTTTTTGCTTCAAGAGCATTTTCCACAGCAGCAGAAATGATCTGTTCGAGCTTTTCTTTGCTGAATTTGAGAATGTTTGCACCGAAAGTGTTTGTATTTATAATATGACTGCCTGCATTTATATAATCGAGATGCAGCTGAACAATTTCCTCGGGATGTGTAAGATTCCACTCCTCGGGAAGCTCCCCTGCCACAAGACCTTTTTTCTGAAGAACGGTACCTGTACCGCCGTCAAAATATGTAAAACCGTTTTTTATTTTTTCAAGAATTGTCATAATCAGATATCCTTTTTGGGAATGATATACGAAAGGTTGGACTGAATTTTTTCAGCCACATCGGGTTTATTCATTGAATAAACGTGAATTGCGTTAACACCGTTTGCAAGAAGATCAATTATCTGCTCTGTTGCATAGATAATTCCCGCCTGTTTCATAGCTTCAGCATCGTCACCGAAACGGTCAACGATATTTATAAATCTTGAGGGAAGATATGTTCCCGAAAGTTTGCAGATTCTGTCTATCTGCAGTTTGTTTGTAACGGGCATAATTCCTGCAACAACGGGCACATTGACTCCTGCATCACGCAGTTTGCAAAGATATTTATAAAAAATATTATTATCAAAAAACATCTGTGTTGTAAGGAAATCGCAACCTGCTTCAACCTTTTCCTTTATGTGCAGAATATCTTCTGTGATATTTGCAGATTCGGGATGGCATTCGGGGTAACATGCACCGCCTACACAGATATCGGAAATACTTTTTACAAAAGAAATCAGTTCACTCGCATGTCTGAAATCACAGTTTTCCATATCGAATCCGTCGGGTATATCACCGCGAAGACCGAGGATATTTTCAATACCGAGATTTTCAAGTTCCTTAATGCGTCTTCCTGCATCTTCCTTTGACGTACCGACACATGTCATATGCGCAATTGAAGTCACACCGTAATCACGGCTGAGTGATGATGCTATATCTGCTGTATATACATCTGTTTTTCCGCCGGCACCGCATGTAACTGACATAAAATCAGGTTTAAGCGCTGCAATTGCCGATGTGGCATACTTTACAGATTCATAATTTCCGCTTGTTTTGGGAGGAAAAACCTCAAAAGAAAGAGTTGGAACTCTTTTTGCAAATAATTCAGAAAGTTTCAAAAAAATACATCTCCGTTTCTATAGCAGATTATACCACTGAAGAACTTTTATTGCAACATTAAAAAGAAATCATTCCTGCAAAAAAAACGCAAAAAAATATTCCCGATCTGCACTACAGATACAAACCGGAAATTCTTATAAAAATTGAATTAAAACAAGACGCATCAGATCATTGCAAACCGTTTCAGCACTATAACCGTCAGGAACAGCGTAAATACTGAGCCTATACTTGTCCAGACAAGTATCTGATTTGCAAGCTGATCGTCATTATCCATCTGCGACGCCATAATTGCGCTGGAAACAGCCACGGGTGAACCGAAAAGTGCAATAAAGGCTGCATAATGTGCCGAAGTAAAATCAAAAATTCCGAAACCGTCACAAAGCACTGCAAGACATATACCTGCAACAGGTGCAAAAACAAGTCTTGCAACAGTACCTGCAAAAATCTGATTTTTCAGCTCTTTTATGGCATCAAAACGGAACTTTCCTCCAAGAACAACAAGTGCAAGCGGAGATGCAATACGTGAAAGCATACTCACCGCTTCATAAACAAACGGAATATTGTCTTTCACAGTAAAAACATGCACACCGTTTTCATCGGTGGGAATAAAATGTCTTACAACAAGTACGGCAAGTCCCAGAAGAACACCTGTAATAAGAGGATTTTTTGCAATTTTGCAAAGAATATCTTTAACTGAAATCTTGTTTTTCCCGTCAGATGCAGTGTATACGGAAAGTGAAACCACCGCAAATGCATTGAACACAGGAATAGAAAATGCCGAAAGTATACTCGCAACGGCAATTCCCTCAGTGCCGCCCAGTGCCTGCGCAAGAGGCAGACCTATTATTGCAAAATTCGAACGGTAAAAAGACTGCCAGATTACGCCCTTCTGTTTTTTATCTCTGATAAAAAGCTTGGAAAAAACAAAACCCGAAGCAAAAAGTATCGAAATCACTGCCAGAACAAAAATCACCGTGCCCCACTGAATTTCTCCGAGATTTCCGATATTGTAGACATTGAAGAAAAGCAAAACAGGCAGCGAAACATTAAAAACAAATCTGTTTGCCGTCTGCAGAAATTCATCGGACAAAAAGCCGATTCTTCTCAGCCCGGAACCGAGAAGAATCAGCATAATAATAGGCATTATGGCATTGAAAGCAAAAAGAAATATTTCAAAAAACGACATAAATACTCCGGAAATAATTCAGCGGCCTGACACCAATGAATTATTATTTATTTTCAGCTACAAAATGCATTGCTTTACTGTCGCCTGTGTATCTGAGAGATGAAAGGTTTATACCTGAATTCATAAGCAATGCTCCTGAATATATTTCTCCTGTTCCCTCACATTTATACATCTTATTTTTATCAAGACCTCTGAGTTTGAGGAAGAAGAGGTGATCCATATTCTCTCTCATGATAACTGCAGTTGCAAGAACCTCATTTTTATCGGGAGAAACAAAACTCCATGCACACTTGAAGTGGTCAAAATAAGGATCAATAAGTCTGTAAAGATCACCGTAATGGATAAGATCATAATACTTATGATAATCCTTTACCTGCTCTTTTACTATTGCTTTATCTGCATCTGTAAGCTTTGTGGGATCAAGCTCATAGCCGAATGTACCCCAGAGAGCAACGTTACCCTTTGTCTTGTAACCCGTTCTGTCTGAAGCGGAAACGTGAGCACCCATTGCTGATGCAGGATAACACATTGATGTACCGAACTGAATTGTAAGTCTTTCTATGGGGTCTGTATGGTCACTTGCCCAGATCTGGGGTGAGAAGTAAATCATACCGGGGTCAAAACGTCCGCCGCCGCCTGAACAGTTTTCAAGAAGCATATCGGGGAATGCTGTTGTGAGTCTGTTCATAAGGTCGTAAGTGCCGAGTACAAAACGGTGGAAGAATTCCTTTGACTGTTCGGGAGGAAGAATTGCACTGCCTGCCTCTGAAATATTACGGTTGAAGTCCCACTTAAGATAGTCAATCTTGTTCTTTGAAAGAACTGAGTACATCTGATTCCAGATATTGTCTCTTACATCTTCTCTTGAAACGTCAAGAACATACTGATGTCTGCCGATTGATGATTCTCTTACGGGCACGTGTACGTACCAGTCGGGATGTGCTCTGAAAAGCTCTGAATCGGGGGAAATCATTTCGGGCTCATACCAGATGCCGAACTTCATTCCGAGAGCATTGACTCTGTCAATAAGAACACCTAAACCGCCATTGAGCTTGTCTTCGTTTACAAACCAGTCACCGAGTGAATTTGTGTCATCATTTCTCTTACCGAACCAGCCGTCATCCATAACAAGCATATCCATACCAAGCTCTTTTGCATTCTTTGCAAATTCAACAAGCTTGTCTGTATCAAAATCAAAGTATGCAGCTTCCCAGCTGTTGATGAGAAGAGGTCTCTTTTCTGTTTTATATCTTCCTCTTACGAGGTTGTTCATGTAAAGTCTGTGGTAAATACGACTCATTTCACCAAGACCCTTGTCTGTATAAACAAGGACTGCTTCGGGTGACCGGAAGCTTTCACCGGGTTCAAGATGCCATGAGAAATCTGTGGGATTGATACCCATAATAACTCTTGTTGTGCCTGAATAGTCACATTCTGCACTGAATTCAAAGTTGCCGCTGTAAACAAGGTTAAAACCGTATGCATCACCGTTGTCTTCTGTTGCACCGTGACGGAGAAGAGCTGCAAAGGGATTCTGATTGTGGCTTGATGAGCCTCTCTTGCTTGCAATTCCCTGAATGCCGTGAGCAAGTCTTCTCTGCTCTCTGCATCTCTCTTTTGCGTGTCTGCCGTAAAGAGTGATAAGGTCAAAATCCATTGTGGGCAGATCAAGACAGGTTGAAAATACTCTTTCAACATCAACACCGTCTGTACCGCTGTTTGTAACTTTTACGCTCTTTGTTATTGCATCAACTGTATTGAATGCAGTGTAAACAAGTGTTACCTGTACGCCTGTTACGCAGTCTTCTGCAAGAATTTCAAGTGTGTCAGCCTCATCGTCATTGTTTACGTAAACAGACGGAAGAGGTGCGAGTGAAGGTTTGCCTTTATAAAGTTTGTGGCTGACATAACGGATGTCTGTTGTTGTGTTGCCGTGAACATTTTTTACCGCAAGTGCAGAAATTCTGAAGTCACCGCTTCCGTTACATGAATATTCCATGGGGGCAACGTCTGTTGAAAACTCTTCATCGGGAATATGAATGTTTGCAGGGCTGAATGATGCACTCTTGATGCGTTTTGCATTTGCCCACAGATTTGCATCGGGAAGATATGCACCGTAATAAAGATTCAGGATGTAATTTTCCTGATTTATACCTATTACATAGCTTGATTCGGGTGTATCAAGCTTGAAAATTTTCTGAGCTGAATCAAATGTAATCATATATTTACCTCCGATTGGTTTTATGTTTTTATATTAACAGAAAAAAAATATAAATACAATACGGAAACAATAATTTATCTGCGATAAATTATTGTTCATCTTTTTTCACAAATCTGCATATCAGCCTGAAAGTCAGGCAAAACTAACCTTGCCGGCAAAATTTCAGGAGCGTGATAAAAAAATGGAAGTCAGAAGAGGCGACATATACTATGCAGATTTAAGTCCTGTTATAGGCTCAGAACAAGGCGGCGTACGGCCTGTACTTATAGTTCAGAATGATGTGGGCAACAAATACAGTCCCACTGTTATTGCTGCGGCAATCACAAGTAAAAAATTCAAAACTCAGCTTCCCACCCACATCAGCGTTCATGCAGATGAATGCGGACTTGCGAAAGATTCAATAGTTCTTCTTGAACAGGTCAGAACTCTCGACAAACAGCGTCTCCGCGAGAGAATGGGAAGTCTTGACGAAACAGAGATGTCAAAGATAAATCAGGCTTTGTCCGTAAGTTTCGGACTTATGATAACCTGAGAATTCCTCTGCTTTGCGACAAAATATTGTTGACATATCACCGTCATATCAGTATAATTAATGCTGAAACAGAAAAAAAGGGGTGATACTATGACGTTTATTGAAAAGTTCAATGCTCTTAAAAAGAAGTACGGAAAAATTGACGAATCAAAACTTTCCGAAAACTTTGCAGTTCAGATCGAAATGACTGACGAAGACTGCGGAGGAATATTTTACGTTGCATACATGGATGCTCCGTTTGCCATAGAGCCCTATGATTATTATGACAACACTGTATCCATAAAAGTTTCAAGTAAAGTGCTTGAAAACATTCTTTCCTGCAAAGCAGATGCAATGGAAGAGTTCTTCAAGGGCAACCTTCAGGTTGAAGGTGATGTAAGCCACGCATTGTTGCTTGTTGAGTTAATGAAAAAAGAACCCAGAAAAAGAGCAACAAAAAAGACAGCTGAAACAGAAGCTGTTAAAAAAGAAAAGAAACCTGCAGTAAAAAGAACTGCAAAAACAGCAAAAAAAGATGTTTAATAAAAAACAGAGAGCCTTACAGCTCTCTGTTTTTTGTTTTTCAGGATAAATCAGAATTTGTCGAAGATACCTCGACAAATTATTGTTTAAGCTCAACGCCGATTTCCTTAAGTGAAGCAAGGATATCATCGATATGAGCCTGGATTTCATCCATTGCAAGTGTTCTGTCGGGAGCAGAAAATGAAAGTCTTACTGCCATACTCTTTGTTGTGCCGTCATCGAACATATCGATAACCTTTGCGCCTGTGAGTTCCGCAATGTTCTTGTCTTCCCATGTCTTCTTGATATCTGCATACTTCTTATCTGCAACAACAAGAGAAAGGTCATAGTCGATTGCGGGGAACTTTGAGGGATCTGCATACTTTGCGTCTGCAACAGCGATTGCAAAGAACTTGTCAAGATCGATTTCTGCACATACAACAGCAGCATTCTTATCGAGCTTCTGGTTATTCATGGGATGAAGTGTGAACATTTCACCAAGCTTTTCACCATTGTAGCTGATTTCTGCTGTGTTCTTGGGATGCTGATATGCGTGAGCAACAGTAACAGCCTTTGCGAAGTGAGCATCGTCGTGCTTGATATCACGGAAGATGAACTTGAGCATATTGAGCATCTTGAAATAAAGATCCTTTTCTGTGCCGACCTTGTCATAAAGAACAACACCGAGTCTTCTTCTCTCGTTGGAATAGCCGGTTTCGAGATAACCGTCAACAACTCGTCCGCATTCAAAAATACCGAATGAGGGAGCAAATGACTTGTTCTCATAAGCAATTGTGAGAAGCGTGGGGATCATTGAATTTCTGATTGTGCCGTTTTCGGGAGTGGGAATGTTGAGAATTGTGCAGTTTTCTTCAACATCGATACCGAGTTTTTTGTATTTCTTACCGTCACACCAGATGTATGAATGAACTTCGTGAAGTTTGAACTTATTAACAAGAAGATCTTTGATCATTGCATCTTCACTCTTTACAGCTTCAGCTCTTACGGGCTTGAGTGCGCTGAGTGTTGTCTTGATTTCAAAGTTGTCATAACCGAAGATTCTTGTGATTTCTTCAATAAGGTCAGCCTTGATTGTAACGTCCTTTGTACTTCTCCATGAGGGAACGATAACCTTGAAGCCGTCATTTTCTGCTGTCACCTTAAAGCCGAGAGAAACGAGAGTTTCTTCAATCTGCTCGTTGCTGAAATCGATACCTGTGTATCTGTCAACATACTTCTTGTCGATGAAAAGTTCGATTTCGGGATACTTCTTTGCATAAGCATCCGCAAGCTTTGAAACAACAACTGCACCGTCATCGATTTCCTTGAGAAGTTTTACAAAACGGCGGATAGCTGTAACTGTCATTTCGGGGTCAAGAATCTTTTCATAACGTGCTGATGCATCTGTACGAAGACCCATTCTTGAAGAAGTCTTTCTTACGCAAACACCGTCAAAGTTAGCTGATTCAAGAACAACTGAATCTGTGTCACCGACGATTTCTGAATCAAGACCGCCCATGATACCTGCAACTGCAACGGGTTCGTTGTTGTTGAGGATAAGAAGAGTGTTTTCGTCGATATCTCTTTCTGTGCCGTCAAGTGTTGTGAACTTTGTGCCGTTTTCACCCATACCTACACCTATTGACTGCACCTTTGTGCCGTCAAAAGCGTGCATAGGCTGACCCATTTCAAGCATAAGATAGTTTGTAAGGTCAGCAAGAAGATTGATGCCTCTCATTCCGCAATAGAAAAGTCTGATTCTCATTGCAACGGGGCTTACTGTCTTCTTGATGTTGTTGATACGGAGTGCAGAATATCTGTAAACTGCATCACTCTTGATTTCAACGGGAATTTCTTCACCGTTGTATTCGTCCATATCGATATCAAGTGCCTTGAGAGGTCTCTTTGTGATAGCTGAGAATTCTCTTGCGATACCGTAATGACCCCAGAGGTCAGGACGGTTTGTAAGTGACTTGTTGTCAACTTCAAAGATGATATCCTTGATGGGATAGATGTCACAGATATCTGTACCAAGCTCTACATCTTCAAAGATTTCCATAAGACCTGAATGGTCATCGCTGATGCCGAGTTCTGATTCTGCACAGCACATGCCGGATGATTCATAACCTGCAACAACTGCGTTTGTGATTTCACCTGCACATACTCTGCCGCCTGCCATTGCAACGGGTACAACCATACCTTCTCTTACGTTGGGAGCACCGCAGACGATGTCAAGAACCTTTGAGCCTACGTCAACCTTGAGAAGGTGAAGCTTCTTTGAGTTGGGGTGATTTTCAATTGAAACAATCTTACCTGCAACAACATTCTTGATGTCGTCGCCCTTGTAATAAATATCTTCTACTTCAGCGGTGGAAAGAGTGAATCTGTGGATAAGCTCTTCAATATTAAGACCGCTTAAATCAACATATTCGTTGATCCAGTTCATTGAAACAAACATTATTCTCTCTCCTCCTTATTTACCGATAAACTGTGAAAGTGATTTAAGGTTACCCGAATTGAGGATACGGATATCCTTGATGCCGTACTTCATCATTGCAAGTCTTGTAAGACCAAGACCGAATGCGAAGCCTGTGTATTTTTCTGTGTCGATTCCGCCGTATTCAAGAACATTGGGATGAATCATGCCGCAGGGACAAAGTTCAAGCCAGCCTGAATGCTTACATGTGGGACAGCCTTCGCCGCCGCATACAAGACACTGAATGTCAAGCTCAAAACCTGGTTCAACAAAGGGGAAGAAACCGGGACGGAGTCTGACAGTAACATCCTGACCGAAAACTTCTGAAAGCATAGTCTTCATGAAATAGATAAGGTTTGAGATTGAGATATCTTCATCAATCATGATACCTTCCATCTGGAAGAATGTGTTTTCATGGCTTGCGTCAGTTGATTCGTTTCTGAAACATCTGCCGGGGAAGATTGAACGGAGGGGTGCACCGTACTTCTTCATGATTGAATTCTGTGCTGCAGATGTGTGAGTTTTAAGAAGCTGGCCGCTTGAGAGATAATATGTATCCTGCATATCTCTTGCGGGGTGATGCTTGGGAATATTGAGAGCTTCGAAACAGTTGAAGTCATCAACGATTTCTGAGAAGTCTTCGATTGTGAAGCCCATTGTGCGGAAGATTTCTTCAACTTCTCTCTGGATAAGTGTGATGGGGTGATATGAACCCATTTCCATATCCATGGGAAGAG
>JAZOUN010000161.1:0-22940 GCA_045658165.1 Acutalibacteraceae bacterium | reverse complement strand
ATGCACCAAATTTTCGTTTTCATCAGCAAAGAAATGGAAGCCGCCAAGCGAATCCCAAAGGAAGCTGAAACATTCAAAGCTTGCAACATCAAGGAAATCTCCTGCTTCAAGCACGATTCTGTCAGATGTTGCACCGACTGTCATATAATCGCTTGACTGTGATTTGTCAACAGGGAAATCCCCATTGTGGAAATACATAAGGTTTTCTGTAAAACCGAAGATACCACCCTTGAAATATGAAGAACCGGGAAGTGCATCAAAATTAACGTCACCCCAATCACCGCCGTAAATCTCTTCGTGAGCATAAATGAGCAGCTGCAGGGCTGTTGTTTCATATTCACCGTCATCGTCGGCATCAAAAAGCATATTATCAAGGCCGTATTCTGTCAGGTCAACTTTTTCTATCTCATCAAGTTCTATGGGAAGATAAACTATTGAATTACCATTTTTGTCATTGATATATCTTCCGTCAAAGCTGATGGAAAGATATACATAGTCTTTTTCCACTGCAATTGATGTTAAAGGTATAGCACTGATTATCAGTACAATTGCAAGAAACAGGCTTAAGAATTTCTTTTTCATTATGTAGACACTCCTTTATTCGTTTTTGTTTGCATTGGAAGCTTTCTGTTTGTCAGCGTTTTCTCTGCGTCTTTCTAATTTCTGACGTGCTGAAACAGCCTGGTTTTTAGATTTGGTTGCCGCCCGCTTTCTCTTTTTTGATTTTTCCGGAACAGGCTTTGCTTCCTTTAATCCCGCAGATTCCAACGCCCTTGGCCAAGGACCGAGGAAGGCTTTGATTCGTGACCTTGTCGGTTCATCAAAATCATCCTTTTTCGGAAGCCTTCCGAGTTCTTCAGCCTTTTGTCTTAAAAGTTCTTCCGCCCAGGACTTTTTATCATCTGATGTCACTTATCAACCCTCCTTTACATAACAAAAAATACCCTTTCAACCAAACAGGTCAAAAGAGTACAACAGATTTACAACACAACAAACAAACTTCGGGCTCAAAAAAAGAATGCAAACCCAAAGCCGCAGTACGGCGATAAATCGGTTGCACTCTTCTCACCAAAGTTGTGTTGAACCTAAAAAGACACGGCAGGTGTTCTGACTTGTGATTCATCAGATTATATCTGATGAAAGAGCAATTTCTGATAATATAAAATTATACCAATGCTCAGCTTTTGTCACATACAGTAATGGCGGTTGTTCCGGACTCGAACCGGATTTCCCTATTAAATCTACTCAGCTTACAACTTTTCAAAACCGTATCTTCTTATATCAGTATTTAATTTTGTTTATTATAGCATCTTCAAACAAAAAATTCAATATGTCAAAAGAAATATTTCTGCAAGCTGACTCAGCTTCTTTTTTAGCATTGGTTTGATTTCGTAATTAAACTCCTGCGGATCTATATTGCCATAGTAAAAATCTTCAATTGTGCTTGACATAATTTTATCTCCTCATATATACTATGAAAAGGCTTTTATGGTGCGAAAAAATGTGTATGATAACGCCGTAAAAAATGTATTTCATGTAATCCGTTATTGTCATTCGTACCAGAAAAAAAGCATCGCAATAGCGGTGCTTTTTTTAAATAAATTAAGTCATTATTCCCATTCATATCAAAAAAAAGCACTTCGAAAGCGTTGGTTTACTAAGGACATAAAAAGAGGTAATGCGGACAGAACATCTGTATTACCTCTCATTTTTAGCACTTGCACCTTTGGTGGTGAGTAAGTGCGCATTTATTCTTCGGGCAGTTCAGTGATATTCTGCCTTACGGCAGAGTGATATTATTGCCTTACGGCAATAGTGATATTGAAGCCTTCGGCTTCAGTGTTATTTTATTCGCCCTTAAACTGCCGAAGGCAATACCACTTGTCGCAAGACAAATACAACTGCGAAGCAATAAAACTCGCCGTAAGGCGAATAAAACTGCGTGAGTGTCCTTGGACACCCACGCTAAAGAAGTGCTTTTATCTTTTTATCAGATTACTTCGCGAACATTACTTTCGCCTGAATCAAGATTGAGAGTAAGAGTCTTGTCAACACCGTTTTCTGTAAAATCAAGACGGATATCGTCCTTACCGACAAATTCAGCAAAATTGACTTTGTAATTCTTATCTTTGAAGAAATCCTTAAGGTATCCGATTCTCTCATCATCAAAATCACCGGCATTGTCAGAAACGAAAAGAACATTACCGCAAATTGAATTAACCTTTCCGTGAAGGAGTTTTTGTTCCATATTGTAACCGATATTTATATCACGCAGGAAGAATACATCAGGGTCATTACAGAAAGCTCTTCCGTCAAGATGATTACGGAAAATTGTGTTTGTAATTGCATTCTGTGATGACGGCATTTCGGCATTTGTTCTGACGCATGTAACAATAGAGTTAATGTTAAGACTCTTTCTGAGCTCGAATTTCCAGTTCTTATTAACATCACAGGAAATACGGCAAGCATCAAAAATGCCCATACAAGTACCGAGAGGTACACCGCAACCGAGAATCCATTTATCACCGCAGACTTCACGAAGAAGGTCTACACCGTCGCACATAATTTCACCGCGGGTCTTGCCGTTTCTGGGCTCGATACACTGACTGTAAAGGAAATCGAGCTTAACCATATCAAAGCCCCATACATTAAGAATTGTATCGAAAACTTTTCTTAAATATTCACGGACTTCAGGATTATAAATATCAAGAGTATATGCACCGCCCCAACCCTGACAACCGAGCATTTTTTTGCCGTTGCGATTATGCTTTAAGAGCCAATCGGGATGTTCCTTTGCAATAGTTGATGATACCTGTGCCGAGAAAGGTGCAAGCCAGATACCTGCTTTATACCCTTTTTCATGAATTTTGTCTGCAATATATTTCATTCCGTGAGGGAACTTTTTGGTATCAGTAACAAGCCAGTCGCCAACTGCTGCCTGATAACCGTCGTCAACCTGGAAAATGTTAACTTCTTCACTTGCTCTGTCAAGTCCGTTAAGGTCACGAAGAATAATGTCTTCATTGATATTCTGGAAATAGTTGTACCATGATGTATAACCTGAAAGGTGGTCAATAGCAGGCTTTTTACATCCGACAAAGTCAAAGAAATACTTATCCATTACATCATCCATTTCACCCTTGATGATTGCAATGTCAAACATTTCATATTCCTGACCTGCCTTGAGAACAAGACCTTCAACATCCTTTTTAATGTTGAAATTATTATCTTTCATATCAACTTCAAAGATTGTGTAACCTTTTCTTTCACTCTTTGAACCGTAAAGTGTGATTTCTTTTTCACCTTTTTTACGGAAATAGCAATATGTATAACCGTGGAATTTGCCTTCTTCACCGTATTCTTCAAAATGGTAGTCACCTGAAAGACCTACAAAATGAGCTGTAAATTTTGAAATCTTTGCAATCTTGATAAGTCCGTCAAATTTATCATATTTTGAAAATTCTCTTGAAGTTGTCCATGCCTGATAACCGTTTGCATAGAACAAATCGTTACCGTCAAAATTTCTTTCGCCTTTGAGAATGAATTTTGACATTGTCATATCTTTTTTAGCAGTAAAAACACCTTTTATGCTGCCTTCTGCTTCTTCAAGCTTAAAAGAAAAACTCTCGTTGTCAAAATCTTTGTGTGTTACCTGTGCGCCACCCGCTGTTATTTCCGCATAGAGTTTGAACATAACAAAATCCTCCTGATTAATTAATTTTATCTATTCGGTTAATTTTATCATAGAGAACATATAAAATCAATAGAATTCCCGTTTTTCATCTTCGTTTATATCTTCAGCCCCGTAAATCTGTTGATTTTTGAAAGCGTTTTTGCTGTAATTCTGCTCCCCTACCCTGTATTAACAATGTATTTCAAACCGAAATTGAACCCCTTTACATAATTTCGCATCTTTATATATATGATTCATTATTGACTTTCTCAACACACAATAGTATAATTTAGAAAAAAATATTAAGGCAGGTGGACAAAATGATGAATAATCTTAATTTCCTTATAAGGAGAGCCGTTTTGTCCGTTTGCGATTGATATAATATCTTTCTGAACCTACAGGCATCTCCGTAAATTAACGGAGGTGCTTTTTTTTGAGGAATTTATAATGAATAAAGTTATTATAATCGGCTGTCCCGGCAGCGGTAAAAGTACATTTGCAAGAGAATTACAATCAAAAACAGATTTGCCTTTGTATTATCTTGATATGCTCTACTGGAATGAGGATAAAACAACTGTTTCAAAGGATGTTTTCCGTAAAAGGTTGAATAATATCTTGTCGAAAGACAAATGGATAATAGACGGAAATTACGGTTCTACAATAGAAATGAGAATGTCGGCTTGTGACACTGTTTTCTTTCTTGATTTTAATGTAGAAGTATGTCTTTCGGGTATAAAAGAAAGACAGGGAAAACCAAGACCTGATATGCCTTGGATTGAAACGGAAGATGATGAGGAGTTTCTTGAATTCATAAGAAATTATACCACACAAAGCAGACCGAAAGTTATTGAACTGCTTGAAAAATACAAGGATAAAAATATAATCATTTTCAACAACAGAGATGAAGCAGAAGATTATATAGCAACAAGATAAATTATGAAAAATCCGAATAAATCATACTTGAAATTAGTAATATTTTAAACTTAAATCAGTTAAACAAAAGCATACAATAAAACATTCCAATATACTGATTTTTCAAACAAAACGGCATGTTGATAATTTTTTGAGGAGATAAGAATGACTTTTGAAGAAAGAAAACAACAGGTTTCTGCATTTCTCGGCAAGACAGTTGAAATAGTTATTGACAGACCTGTCGGTTTTGTGCATCGCAAAGAAAACTTTGCACTTACTTACCCCATGAACTATGGCTATATTCCCGGTGTTTTCAGTGGTGACGGTGAAGAACTCGATGTTTATCTTTTAGGTGTGACAGAGCCTGTAAATCAATACAAATGCAGAATAATTGCAATCATTCACAGATTGAATGACAATGAAGACAAACTTGTCGGTGCTCCGGAAGAAATGCATTTTTCAAAGGAAGAAATTGAAAAAGCTGTCAGCTTTCAGGAACAGTTTTTTAACACCGAAACACAATTGTTGTAAATCATAATCAAACAACTTTAATCAACAAAAAGGCAGCAGAAAAACTTTCGTTTTTCCGCTGCCTGCTTTTATTTCTGTCAGTTTACACTGTCATAAATTGCATAGAAATTGCTGATAAATGTTGTTGCCGCATTCTTACCGTAAGAGATAAGGCACCATGTATCACTGTCATAAGCTCCTGAGCCCTCATTATACTGATAACCTGCAAGAACATAGTTTTCGGGGTTTGCAACATACCCTGCAGCATCATTCATAAGGTCCATAATGATGATATCTTCGCCTGTGTATTCTCTTATGGGAAGAAGTTCAAAGCCCTCTGCACCGCTGCCGCCGAAGAGAAGTTCACCGAATGTTTCACCGGGGCTCATATATACTTTCATATTGTCGCCGATTTCAAGATAGCCGACTTCTGAAACTGTGTAATATCTGCCGGAATCATCTTTAAGAACATAGTTATCTGCAACAGATGTCTTACCGAGAAGACCGATGATATTATTCTCAATCTTAACAGTAAACTGCTTGAGTCTGATATTAAGAACGGGTTTTACTTCTTCTGCTTCAACAGTTTCAAGGCCTTCGTACCAGATTGTATAATCTTCCTGACCGTCATACTGATTGATGCCGAGTCTGTCACCTGTAATTTCATTAATTGCAATTCTTTCTGCCTCAGTCTTATTCATACCGAGCAGAATGTAACCGATTTCATAACCGTAACGAACTGCTGTGTAATGAGAATTACCGTCAATACCGTCACCTGAATAATGTCTTGATGATGTTACTGTTGATACATTACCCTGAATATAAATAAAGTTGTATCCTGCTGCATTTATAACTTTTTCAGCATACCAGATAAAGTCTGCTGTGAATTTTTCATCAAAGGGAATGAGTTTGCCGTTATCTGCGCTTGCCCAGTCATAACTTGATGATTCGGGATGACAACCGTATGTTGCAATAATTGTGGGAGTTTTTTCTGCACCGTAGGGTACAAATTCAAGCTTATAGAGATTTGTATCAAGAGAAATGGGAGCAGTTCTGTCAAACACATAATCTTCAACATCTGTCTTTGAGTACCAGAGCTGACCTGTTGTAATATCTGCAAGAGCTGCTTTTACAGCTGCCTTGGAGCCTGCAACAAGAGAATCGATAAATGAACGCTCAACACCGTATTTTACATTTTCGCTGAACATATTATTGAAAATACAACCGATGGGATCTGTCCATACACCCTGAGAGTCGATACCTGTGTGGATATGTGTACATGAAACATTTATGCTGACAATGTTATATTCCTCAGCAACTTCACTAAGCCCTTCACGGATAAGTCTTACGTCTGCATTTGCAAGTCCCATGGCATCTACTGAAATAAATACAACATTACCTCTGCCTGAACCGTCATTCATAACGATTGCACGTGCCATAAGGTCTTCTTCCTGACCGTCTTCATCTTCATACATTGCATTGCCGAAAACATAAGGAAGATATGCGCCCTTTGCATATTCTTTTGTGCCGAAATCTGCAGGAAGAACAGAAGCTTTACCGTAACCGAGACTCCAGACTTTATCTCCCTGAGGTTCATCAATAAATGTTTCTGTGCCTTCATAGAAATTACCGTATGAATCAATATCGAATGATTCATAATCTGCAACTGCTGCAGAATCGGGAATTATAAAGTTGAGAAATTTACCGATAAAATCATTAATGAAGAAATTGCTGATTTTATTAAGCAGTTTCATAAATGCTTTCTGAATAGGTGAAGCACTGTTCTGCTCTGACTGTTCTACATATTCTTCTACAGAACTGTATTCAGTCTGCTCTTCTGCTGCAAATGCATATGTGGGCATAAGCATGCACAGACACAGTACTATAGAAATGATTGCCATGATTTTTCTTTTCATAAATTACTACCTCCGTGGTATTGGTGTGGTTTTTAAACCGGATTTGTAAAATAATACAGTTTTTCAATTATTTTGTAAACTGCAACAATTACGGGATTAAGTGCGTCCCAGATGGGTTCGTCATAAAGTGTGATCCATGTATAGATTCGTCTTGTAAGGTGTCTGAGATCATTACTTGAAAGGTCATGACCGACACGTTCACCCATTCTCGTAACACCCATTGCAACAAAGTCGTTATAAAGGTCTTTGTTGGCTGTCATCCAGAGATAAGGATGCTGTAAACGTGAGAATTCGCAACGCATTGTTGAACATTTCCAGTATCTCCAACAAAGCTCTGAACGAAGAATCTGAGCAAGCTGTTCTTCTGTTTCTGCTGCTTCTTTTGCCATTTCCCAGAGTTCGTTACAACGCTCGACTTCTTCCTGTGTGATGGTAAGAAGTGAAAAACGTGAATCCTGTTCAATGTGAAGATGTGTAACTTTTGTAACTGCATGTTTTGTTACGATATCGATAAATTCCTTAAGATATATACCGCCGGGTCCGTATACACCAACAAGATAACCTGTCATTTCAGCATCGTAATCCATATAAGGATTCTGCATAAGCTTTGAAACAAGATATGTCTTCATTTCACCGAATTCGGCATCACTCTCATCAATATAAAAGACACCCTGTTCATAAATACCTTTTACGTTGTGCTCATAGAAAATCTGAACATTTCGCTGCTGAACACCGAAGTTGGGATAAATATTGATGCTTTCATCACAGTTGAGACCATAATTCCATATGTAAAGTCTGTTGCAGATTCTGCTCCAGTCTTCAAGATCCTTCATAAATTCAACGTTATCTTTACAATCAGGATCATCAAGTGTGTGACCGAAACAGCATTCAATTGAGCAGAGACGGACGATAACGTCTTCACGGGGAACTACATTTGTCGGTGCCTTACGTGTGTACTGATATGCAAAAGTGTCGATTGCAACGTTGTCATACTTGCCTGTAGCTTTTACTCTTGCAGCAATTTCGTTTGCAAAAGTAATCATTGTACCTGCCTGAGAACCGTTTGAATTATCAAGTGCCTTACAGTTTTCACATTCACAATATTCTCCGTTATCACTCTGTGTTACGGACAGAATCTGAAGTGATGCATCAGGATTGTGCTGTTTTTCAAGAAGGTCAAGAGCTTCCTGAGTAACAATATCAAGAACATCGGGATTTGTAAGACAAAGCTGTGTTCCTGTACGTACACCGCCGCGAAGTGCAAAGTATTCGGGATGTTCTGCAAAATAAACAGAAGGTTTGCAGTAGTAGTTTACAAGAGTATGGCTTGAGCCACCGATATATTCCACCGCAGACCCCTGCTCAGGTGTAAGGTCTTTATATATACCGCCTGTAAGACCGTTTGCAACAGAGAACTCGGGATCTCTTGAGCTTGTTGTGTCTGTTTCTGAATACTCAAAGAAAGGGGTATAGTTTTCATTGATTCCTGCAGGAACAGTAAGCTCCTCGTTTTCGGGAATAATGATAACTTCAGATTCGTACCAGTGACAGCCGCAATACTTTTCAAGGAATGCATAAACACCGTTTATTGCTCCCTTATTGCCTGCACCGTCAATAATTACTTCAGATGCAGTTGTTGTGATTGTGTAACTGCCGTCTGCAGCTGATGAAAAATCACAATCTGAAAATTCCGTTGCACCGACAGAAATTACATATCTGTAATCCGATGCATCCGTAACAACAGAAATATCTCCTGCTGTGATTTCATCAAGATAATACTTGAGACGCTCTGCAGCATAATTTTCTGTTATGGTTGCATTGTCTGAAACTACTATTACGGCCTGCGTAACATCAAACGTGCTTTCTGCTGCTGAACCGGTAACAACAAATAAAGAAAAAATCAGAATAAAAACAAGAATAATACTGAGAAATACTGAAAATTTCTTTTTACTGACAAATAAATTCATACATACTACCTCATTCCGTTTGGATGATTATTCGCCGGGCATATTAACTTGAGTTTATTTTATCATAAACATGCACAAAAGTCCACTCCAAATAAACAATATTTTTAAATAATCAAACAATTAAAAATAAAATAAAGTTAATACAAATAATAGACAAATTCATCAAAATTGAGAAATTAACATTTTTTACTTACTGACATTTTCTATTATTTGTTAAAGTTTTATTAAATAGGTTGAAAAATATAAAATATTATTGTATAATTTTATATAATTATACTACCATTGCAGAGGTGATATTTTGGATAAGAACAAACTCACAAAAAATGCAATTACACTTTTATCAAAGGCTATCATTCACGGTATGCCCGGAAACTACTTTACAGACGAAGAAAAAGCAAAAAAATATATGCTCACGGGTGACGATAAATTCTCTGACACTCCCGGTGAAAAATTTACCTGCGGTTTTGCAAAGGAAGTTCTCACACCCGAAAATCTGAAAAAAGCAAACTATTACATAGCAGGTTATGATTCAAACAATCCTGCAACAGGTGTGCTTGATGATATGTTCGCAAGAGCAGTATATATCGATGACGGCACAGGCAGGGGCGGAGTTGTTATGTGTGCTGTTGATGCCGTCGGTATCAGCAGAAAGGACATAAACAGAATCAGACGCCTTGTTATCGAAAGCAAAAAAATTCCCGGTCTCAGATCAATCAACATCACTGCAACACATACACACTCGGCGATTGATACTCAGGGCTTATGGGGCGAAAAGCTTTACAAAAGCGGCAGAAACGAAGACTTTATGAGAAGACTTGTGCAGAAAACTGCCCAAGCTATCATAAATGCTTACGAAAACAGCAAACCGGGCAGACTTTTTTACTCTGTGCTTAAAACGGAAGACCTGCAGTTTGACTGCCGTACCCCAGATACTTATGATTCCAATCTGACAAAAATACGTTTTGCATCAGATGACGGGCTTAATGAAATCTGCATAGTCAATTTTGCTTCTCATGCAGAGCTTCTTGGCGACGAAACAAAAAATGTAAGTGCAGACTTCCCTGCTTACATGATTAAAGAAATCGAAAAACAGAATCCCGCTTGTGATGCAGTTTTCTTCAACGGTGCAATAGGCGGAATGATTTCTGCAAAAGAAATCAAAAAAGTCTACGGCAACAAAATCAACTGCGAAGCATACACAAAGGATTTCGGCAGAAATCTCGGTTCACTCATAAACTCGATGATCGAAGAGACAGAGCTTAAACCGCTTCTCAATATAAAGTCCAAACAGATAAAAATCGCAGCAGACAATTTTGTGCTCATTCTTGCAAGACTTCTCAAAGTGCTCAACAATGATATTGCAAGAAGCAGCAACAAAAAAACCGCATATATCTGGACTGAAGTCGGTTATCTTGAACTCGGCGGAGAAATAGGAATGTTCCTTATTCCCGGTGAACTTTTCCCCGAGCTTTACAACGGAGAATTCCTCCCTGCGGAAAAATCCGCCAACAACAAAGATGCAAACTACACAGTGTTGTGCACAATGGGCAGCACAAAGCACAACTTCGTTGTAGGTCTGTGTAACGATGAGCTTGGTTACATAATTCCCGACAATGACTTCTGTCTTCACGAAGGTCTTCCCTACATAAACCCCACAAAAGACCGTCTTGACAGAAACCATTACGAAGAAACAAACTCCACCGGAGTAAACACAGCCAGAACAATTCTTGAAGAAATTGAAAAACTGATATCATCCACTAAATAAAGGAGAAATCATTATGAAAAAATCAACCAAAAAAATTATTTCCGTTATTTTAGCATTTACTTTGCTGTTTACAGGCTCCACCTTTGCTTTTGCAGCTGCAGAAGAAGCAGAAGCTGCTGACAACAGAGGCATTATTGCAGTAACAAATGTTGCAAACAAATTCCTCAATACTGTATTCAAACACTTCGGCTCACTTTTCCCCGATGACTTCATTACAGCAGAAGAATATTATGCAGGCGACAGCGAAAACTTCTATGAAGGCACAGAAGAATTCCTTGACGCTCCTGCAACAGATGCAAAATGGTATCTCGGTTTCGGTAAAGAAAGCATCGTTCCAGAAAACCTTATCGACGGAACAAAGTCATACTACACAGGCGGATACTTCACACAGGAAGTAAACGGTGTATATGACGACCAGGGCGTAAATGCAGTTGCTATGAACGACAATTCAGGCAGAGGCACTGTTATCCTTGCATCTGTTGACGGTGTCGGCGTAACAAATGCAGACATACGTACAATCCGTGCTGAAGCTGAAAGAAAACTCAGCGAAATGGGTATTGACAGCGATATCGCTGCTATCAACATCAACAGCACACACGCACACACAGTTATTGACACTCAGGGCTTCGGTCTGAAGGACCTTTTACTCGGCATTGCAAACAACATCGCAGCCCGTTTCACTCCTTTCGTTGATGCAGGAAGAAGCATTGACGATGAATTCCTCGGCTACCTTATCGACGGTGCATCAGACGCAATCGTTGAAGCTTATGTAAATATGGAATCAGGCGACCTTTATTACTTTGAAACAGCAGGTGTCGGCTACAGCGAAAGAAACCAGAACTATCTTGATGACGAATACGGCTATATCTACAACAAGAGATACAACCTTGAAGGTTATCAGCACGTTATTGCATGTTTCAAGTTTGTTCCCGATAACGCAGAATCAGCTCCCACAGTATTCTCAAACCTTGGCGGTCATCCCACAACAATCAACAGATCAACAAAACTCCTTTCAGCTGACTATCCCCACTACATAGAAGAAAAAATGAATGAAGCAGGCATGAACTTCATGTTCATCCAGGGTGCACAGTCTCCCATTTCTGTCAGCGCAGGTGCAGTCAAAACAGAAGAAATCCTCGCAGAAATTGAAGCTGAAATCGCAGCAGACGAAAGAGTTAAAGATTACGAACAGCCCAAGAAACTCGGCTATGAATTTGCAAGACTTATCATTGAAGCACAGGCAGATGCAACTGCTGTATCTCCCGTACTCAATGTTAAAATGGCTGAAGTAACTGTTCCTCTTGAATACGGTCTTCTTGAACTCGGTGCAAGATCAGGTCTTCTCGGTATGACAACTGTAAAAGACGCTTCATCACAGTCAGGTTATTCAATCATTTCAGAAATCGGTTATATGGAAATCGGTACAGACATTGCTGTTGTAACTGTTCCCGGCGAACTTGTTCCCCAGCTTGTTTACGGTAATGTTGTTGATAAGACTCAGGCATATCTCGGCACAGACTGGGAATACGAAGCAACAGCAGATGTTATCGGCAACGGCAAGACAGTTCTTGTAATGGGTCTTTGCAACGATGCTATCGGTTACATCGTTCCCGACAACGATTACGCTCCCTTCATTGCAGACACACTCTGGAATTCAGAAATCGGTGTAAAACTTTTCGGTGAATATCACAGCCATTATGAAGAAATGCTTTCAACAGGCAGCCATGCAGGCTCAACTGTTATCGGTGCTCTCAATGCACTCGTAAATGAAGTAAAGTAGTACTTCACTTAAATTTGTAAAATAAGGGGGATAATCATGGCTGACAATGATACCCGATCAAATTACGAACATCTCCGTCAGATGCAACAGAAACAAAAAGACGATGCAGACATAAAAGTTCTTGACCGCAGATATGCGAACAAAAAAGAAACTTTCGGCTTTGTTGTCTGGGATGCTGCACAAAGTTTCAATATCAATGTTTACTCAACACGTTTTGTCACAAGTATTGTGGGTGTTGACCTGGGTCTGCAGACTCTTGCAAACTCAATCAACAGCATATGGGATATTATAAACGATATCTTCTTCGGTGCCGTTGTTGACAAAACACGCACACGTTGGGGCAAATTCAAACCCTACCTTTTATTCCTCGCATTCCCCGGCTGTCTGCTGACATGTTTTTATTGGCTTATGCCGCACCTTTTTGCAGGTACATCACAGACAGACCTTCTCAAATTTGCATTTTATCTGATTCTTACTATTGCCCGTGAAGGCGTCACCACTTTCCAGACAATTTCAAGAACAGGCCTTATGTCTACAATCACTCCCCATCCCAATGACAGAACACGACTTATAACAATGGCAAACTTTGCATCAGGTTTTCTTGGTGAAAAGCTTCCCGAACAGGCTGTCACAGTGCTTATCGACATTCTCCGAAATCTCTACATCAACGATTCAAAGAAACTGTCAAAGGCATATACAAACCTTTTTGTGGGTATGGGTACATTCACCACAATTGCCTCAAGCATATCCTCTTTCTGGTTCTTTATGAATTCAAAAGAAAGAGTTATGCAGTCCATCAAACCGCCAAGCATTATGATGTCTGTAAAATCAGTAATCAGCAACAAACCGCTGCTGCTGATTACCCTTTCGGACTTCCTTAGCGGCTTTGCTATCAAAGGCAGTGAAGATGACTACTACACAGACGTTCTTCACTTCTCGTCCATGACGCTTGTTGCAGGTATTCCTGCCGCTCCCATAAGCCCTGCAAGTTACGCCTGGGTTCCCTGGATGAGAAAAAGATTCTCAAGCCGTCTTCTTTACATTCTGGCAAAAGAAATCGGTAATATTCTCTATGTACCCGTATTTCTCTTCGGTTGTATCGGCATGAAGAAAGACTATTCGGGCGGTATGTATCAGAAAATTGTTCCCATGGCTATTGCAATGGCTCTGTGGGAAATCATATGGACCATCTTCTTCGGACTCAAATCTGTTATCGGTACAGAAATGTACAACGAAGCTATGGACTACTGCGAATGGAAAAACGGCTACCGTACCGAAGCTATGGCATCTGTTGCAAAGGGTATTGCGGCAAAGGTTTCTTCAAACACAAGCCTTGTTGTCACAACAGCCCTCAAAAAGATGATAGGCTACGAAGCAAATGCTTTCAGACTCGGCACGGAGCAGACAGACAAAGTCAAGTTCTATCTTTTCGCAATGTTCACAATCATTCCTGCAGTAACAGGCTCTCTCGGTATCATTCCCATGCTTTTCTATGACCTTACAAACGAAAAGAAAGAAAGAATGTACACAGAGCTTCTTGAAAGAAGAATGCTTATGTCTTCTGCAGCAGGTTCAGATGATGAAGAAATGCTCAAACTTGCAGCAAAAGCCCAGCTTGATGTAAAAGGCACAAAATAACAACACACATCAAAGAAAGAAGAAAAAGATATGGATATTACAACAATAATCACTTACCTTAAAGATCTTTTTGCAACATTTATGGTTCTTCTTACTATGATATTCCCTGTTTCCGGAACAACCGGTGCAGCATTCGAAGCAAAAAATCCCGATAAACTCATTGCAAATTTTGCAGTTGTTTCGGACATTCACGTTGAAACAAACAACCCCGCAAGCTACGAAAACTTCTATAATGTTCTGAACGGCATCAAAGCCGGAGACGTTGACGCTGTTATTTACACAGGCGACAATGTTATGAACGGTCAGGACCTTGAAAATTTCTTCTTCTATTCAGCTGTCAGAGTTATGAGCCCTGCAAAAGAAAACTTTGTTCTTGCAGGCAACCACGACCTTGGCAACACAGAAGGCGACTACAATGAACTTCTCGCCAACTACCTTCAGAACAACAAAATCTTCTTTGGTGAAGATCTCGGCAAAGGCTACTATTACAGAGTTGTAAACGGCTGTTACATCATTGCTCTTATTTCAGAAGATCCCACAACATGGGAATTCGTTATGAGTGAAGAGCAGTTTGAATGGCTTGAAGGTGTTCTTCAGGAAGCTGCAGCAGCAGACGCTCCCATCTTTGTATTCAACCACTTCCCCATTTTCTACGGCGGTGAGCCCGGCGGAAGACTTGCAACACTTCTCAACAAGTACGGTGCAGACCTTTTCATCTACGGTCACTACCACAACGACATGGGTGCTGACAACTTCAGCCAGTGGAACGGTGTTGACATCATCAACCTTCCCCGTGTAACAGAAATCACAGAGTATGAAGGCGGAGACGGTATCGTTATTGAAGTTTATGAGGATGAAATCCTTGTAAGAGCAAGAAACTTCATCACAGGCGAATGGGACGAAGACCTTGTTTACTCATACGAATATTAATTGAATATCACAAACAGTCGTGTGTCTTAGGACACACGGCTGTTTTTTTTGCAAAAGAAAGGCATAAAAAATCCGATACAGAAAGCTCTGTATCGGATTATTGTTTTGTTTTTACTTTTTACGGCTCTCAAGAAGAGCATCAACATTCTTTTTGTATTTTGCCTTGTTGCAAAGGTTACGGATAATATAATAAAGTTCACCCAGTGAATATTTATTATAGAATTCTCCGTCACGCACATTGATAACAAAAGTACTGTCGAGGAATTTGTTGAGAAAACGCTCAAGCTTATTGGGATTCATCAGCTTTATTGCATAGGGTGAAAACTCATAATCAAACTCACGCTTTTTGAGTGAATCGAAATGTTCATCGCCTTTTTTGAATACACTATCATTCTTCACGGCAGTTGCAGCAAAGATGACGATGTTCTCATCCTTCGGCAGTTTAACGGATGAAGCAGAATTCAGAGCAACCTTTATATCAAAAAGATAAAACTGCTTTGCTGTAAGATTGCCGTTTTTGCCGTGGGTGTGAGTGAGTGTCATTGCCTGTGCAAAAGGTTTGATATAACCTGTTGAAGCAGACCGCATAAGGTCCCAGTGACCGAGCATTTCGGCACAATCGGGAATATCAGCAAAGACAGCTTCTGCGCCACACTCAAAACGGACTTTTCTGTCTCCTTCAAGAGATGCCGCAAGCAGGTGCACACTGTCAAAGCCGTCGCCCACTGCTATTTCTCTGCCGTCGCAGACAATGCAATTCTTATCATTCTTTGAAAAACTGTAATCAACACCTGCAAAAAGCAGATTGTCAGGCATGATTTCGGCAGGAAGTGACACTCCGCCCTTAAGGTCAGAAAGATGTCTGTCGCTGTCGGTTGTGATGCCCTTTGCATTACAATCAAGCTCAATGACTTTTGTGTTTTTTGCTGTTTTTTCTGCCGTTGCAAATTCAACTGCAAAACTTCTGATTGAATTATGGCTTATATCAAAACAGATTCTGTTGCCGTCTGTTTTGATTGTGCCGATTTCTGTTTCATCGCCCTGCACTTCATAAACTGCAGTGACAGGAGATGCAAAACATGCTTCAACACCCTTTATGTCACTGCCGGAGCACTCTGTGACACGAAGGATGATTCTGTCAGATTCCTGCGCTTTTTTTACAGCTGAAATTCTGACTTTGTCATTATTCAGGCTGATGAAAGAAAACTCCTTGCCGAGCTTTCCGTCGTGCTTATCTGTTATAAATGTATGCACAGGCTGACAAAAACTGTCTGCATATGCTGTGACATCATCGGGTGAGCCTTTATGCCCCATAATAGCAAATGAATAACGGTTTATGCCCATATCCATAATGTGCTGTGAGCATTCCCAACGGAAATTTGCCATGGGCGTATGAGCAACAGTGAGTCTTAATGTTGACTTGTCGGGCTTGTCCCAACCTGCTCTTGAATCGCTGAATACGGCAACACCGAAATCACCGTTTGCGTCCGTTATATCTGCCCATTTCTGTGCAGGGACTTCATAAAGTTTTTCTGTGTTTGTCTTTCTTTCTGTCCAGCCCATGCCGATATCATATGCGGCATCATCGTTTGCAGAAGTAAAGCTGAATTCCGCTTTAAGAAGAGATGCTTCTTCTCTCCAGTCTGTTTCGTTATATACAGACACATATCGGCTTTCGCAGCCCAGTGAAACAATCTGTACAAAACGGGACTTGCCTGCTGTCCTGATGATTTCAAGCGAGCATAATGCATCACCGTTGTCAACAATTTTAATCTGCGGGTTTTCTGCATACATATATGGCTTTTCTGTCAGGTCGCCGTATTTGATTTCCCATGCGGGCCAGTCAAAACTGTGAGTATTATTGAGCACGGCAAGTCTTACGGGCTTTTTAAGAAGCTCCCTGCCGAGTGTTTTGTCATAAACTGACGCAATATCACCGTTTTCATCAATTCTGACTGCGATATATTTATTCTCAAGACTATTGGGTGTAACAGAAAGACCTGTTGAAATGCTGCCACTGTCATTTTCTCTTACATCATAAACAGCAATACCGCAAGAGGGCACTTCTGCCGCAAAAATGACTTCTCTCTTGTTATCATCAAGCACTTTTGTCTGTGACGGCACTTCATTGCCGTTTTTGTCGCAGACTGCAAATGATGCCGCTGTGCTTTCCATTATAACGCTGACAGCATCTTTTCTTACATCTGCAGACTGAAGAGGGTTAGAAACAACAACAGGGATACCCTTTGCAAATGAAGTATCTGCCTGCGCTGCAAGAGCCTTGCATGCTGCAGTGAATTCTGCAGAAAATGTATTCATTGCCTGCACATAGTCGTTATGATTGCGCTTATAGCACTCTTCAAATGATGTGCCTGTTATGTCATCGTGGAAGTGGTGTGCAATAACTTTTTTCCAGGCTGTATCAAAACCGTAAGAGGGATAATCTGCAAGACCTGCAACAAATGCTGCACTTGCAAATCTTTCTGCCGCATCGGCAAGAAGCTCACATCGTTTATTCCAGCGTTTTGTGACATTTCTTGATGTGTAACTGCCTGCACCGTGGGCTGTAAGAAGAAATTCACCGTCATAAACAGGCATTGATGATTTCACATCATCGTCAAGGTCTTCGAGCATATCAAAATATTCTTTTGCACTTGCAGAAATCACCTGTGTTTCTGCATTATCATTATTGCGTTGTGCAGTGATAATATTTTTGACGGATGCTTTGTGAGGCGCACCGCCTCTGTCGCCTATACCGTGGTATGCAAATGTAAAATCGGGCAGATTCTTCTTTTTATTGTCTGCCATTTTGTTAAGGATTCGCTCTGCCTTATTGAGCTTTTTAAAAACAGTTGTGTAAGAGAAAGGCATAAGAGCAGCCCAGATACCCTTTCCGTCAGGACCTGTCCATCTGCCTGTGTCAAAAGGAATGGGCACACTGCTGCCCCAGAAGAGTTTGCCTGTTGAAAAACCTGAAAGACCGCAATGAGCGGCAACAGATGGCAATGCTCTGCCGAAACCGAAACAGTCGGGCAGGAAGATATCGTTTGCTTGTGTGCCGAATTCTTTTTTGAAATAGCCGTTTCCGTAAAGAATATTTCTGATAAGAGCTTCGGGTGACGGGATGTTCACATCGCCGTTTTCGTAGCAGGAGCCGCAGGGATTCCACTTGCCTTCTTTTATGTACTTTTTGATTTTTTCATAGTCTTCGGGATAGTATTCTTTTATCAGCTCATATCTGTAACTGCCCTCGAAGTTGAATTTATACTCGGGGAATTTTTCGAAAAATTCAAAATTTCTTCTGAATGTGTCGGGAATGTATTCTTCAATTGTCTTTTCAAGTGTCCAGAGCCATGATGTGTCAAGATGTGCTGTAGCTATGGTATAAATCAAAGGTTTATTTTTTGCCATAATCACACTCTCCAATAACTAATTTATCAGAAACTTTCTATAAATCTTGTGGGACGGTAAGGGAATGCTCTGAAGAAATCACTTGCATCACCCTTTATTTCTGTACCGTTTATGAATGCGGCTGTGTCTGCATTGTGTCCTTCGCCTGCAAGAAGAAGTCTTGCTGCTGCAGGAGGTGTAACGGCAATATCATAGTCACCGTCGTCGCATTTTGTAACAACTGCTTTGCCCTGCTGATATTCAACATCAAAAATGCCGTTGTTGCAATCCATTGAGTCGATGCATTTAAGCCTGAAATGACCGTATTCCTCGGGATATTTATTAAGCTCCAGAAGTTTTTTCATGTTGTAAATTCTGCCTGCCGCACCACCGTTGTATTCGTATGTGGTGTCTGTTATTCTGTCTGCAAGCAGTGCAAAGGGTGAGCCTGTATACTGGTCACGAACAACAAGATGCTTTGTGACACCGTCGTAATTGCGCAAAAAGCCGATAAGTGCATTGAGCGCTGAAGGGGTCAGGCAATAAAGCTCACTTACGTGCACAATATCGGGACGCTTGACGGTGTAACGGACATAACCGTCTGCAACTCCGTTTTTATCACGGTGGAAATATGTATAGTCTGCATTTTCAAGAGGCTTGTCGCAGAAGAATTTCTTTTCACTGTGAAGTGTCATCAGATTCTCTTTGCGTGCGCATTTTGCGTGAAGCTCACTGATTTCGTCAAAATATTCGTCTTTATAAAGTATAACATCTGTGTTGCGGGGGATTGTGTTAAGGTTGGCAAAAGGTACTTTTATTGCAAAAGTGCGAACAAGGTTTGCATAACCGAATTTTTCATAGTATGAAATCGAAAAAGGAAAAAGCAGACCAGCAACCCAGTCTTTTTCTGCAGCAATTTCTTCGATTTTATCAAAAATTGCTCTTACTCCGCCCATTCTTCGGCATTCAGGCACTGTGCATATACCGCTGGCAACGACAACATTCATAAAATTGCCGCAGTAATTCGCAGTAAAAGGCAGAATCTCTGCCCCTGCCACAAGTTTTCCGTCGCTGAATGCACCAATAACAGGCTCTTCGACATGGTCATCAACAGCAGCATCGAATTTCCATATAAATGACTGTGATGATGCCTTAAGATATTCAATTTCTTCTTCGGGAGTTGCAAGATATCTTACATCCATACTAAAAAAACCTCCGTTATTATCTTCTTTTTTTATAGTATCAAATCACAGCATAAAATACAAGAATTATTTAATTAAATATTGAATTTAATAATATATAATTATATAATAACTTTAAAGTAGGTGTTGCAGATTGAAGAAAATCAGATATCTTCTCGGCATAGATGGCGGCGGAACAAAAACTGAATTTCTGCTGACAGATATAAACAAAAATCCTCTCAACAGGGTTATTCTCGGTGCGGCAAATCCCGTAAATACAGGAATTGAAACAACAAAAAAAATCCTGAAAGACGGCATTTCTAAGGTATGCGGAAATACAGGCCTTAATGAAATATCTGTTTTTGCAGGACTTGCCGGAGGCGGAAGCGGAAACAACCAAGCTGTTATAGAATCATATCTTTCCGGATTCGGTTTCGGTGCATATGCCGGCGGAAGTGACACAGACAGTGCACTTGAACTATCATTAAACGGCAATGACGGTGTTGTTGTCATAATCGGTACAGGAGTTGCAGCATTCAGTCAGCAGGAGAATATCCGTCATCGCATAGGCGGATGGGGATATCTTATAGATAAAGGCGGAAGCGGTTTTTCACTCGGCTCCGATGCTCTTGACTGTGCATTCAGACACCTGGACGGAAGAGGCGGAAGTGCACTTATGCTTGAACTGATTGAAAATCAGACAAAAAAACCTTTGCAGGAATGCATTCCCGATATATATTCAAAAGGTACAACTTATGTTGCATCCTTTGCACCTGTTGTTTTTGAAGCATTCGAAAAAGGTGATGACTCTGCACACCGTATAATTGACAGAAACATGAAAGAAGTTGCACAAATTATTGATACGGGATGCGGTTTTCTGAATTCAGAACAGAAAAAAGTTGTTATCTGCGGCGGTCTGTGCAGAAAAAAAGAAATTCTGGAACCTTTTATAAAGAAATACCTCTCATCCCGCTGCAATCCCGTATTCACAACAGAACCAATGGTTAACGGTGCTGTTTCTCTGGCAGAAAAGGAGATAAAAAAATGCTGACAACAGAAATGAGAAATCCTCGAACATATAACATAAGCGAAATGTCAACAACAGACATGCTCAGAATAATAAATGACGAAAACAACAATGTTATTTCTGCAATTGACAAAGCATTGCCGCAGATTGCAGAAGCCTGCGATGCAGTTGCAGACACGATAACCAACGGCGGCAGAGTTTTTTATATGGGAAGCGGAACATCAGGCAGACTTGCTGTATGTGATGCCGCAGAATGTCCTCCCACATTCGGTGTACCGTATGATCTTTTCAACGGCATTATTGCAGGGGGAGAAAAATGCATGTTCAAAGCTGCCGAAAATGCAGAAGATGACCCCGAAATGTCAGTAGCTGAACTCAAAAAAAGAAATTTCAGCAAAAATGATATTCTCATCGGTATTTCCGCTTCAGGTTCAGCCGCATATGTAACTGCCGCAATTGATTTTGCTAAAAAAACAGGTGCAGTAACTGTTGCAATTACAAACAATCCCGACACTCTTATGGAAAAATCTGCCGATATCGGTATCTGTGCAGACACAGGTCCCGAAGTCATTACAGGTTCCACAAGAATGAAAGCCGGAACAGCACAGAAAATCATTCTGAACATGATTTCAACAGCATCAATGGTCAGATGCGGACATGTCTATGAAAATCTGATGATAAATCTCAGGCCCACAAACAAAAAACTCAGAAACAGAATGATTACAATCGTTACAGACATACTCGGCTGTGACAGAGATAAAGCAGAAATACTGCTTGAAGAAAACGACTGGAATATAAGAAATGCCGTTCAGACAGAAAAAAGTTAATAATTTATTAATCATTTGCTAAAATTTACCGTAAATTCAACATTGATTTAAGTTATCTTCTGTACAATGCACATCATCGTACAGAAGATTTTTCATTAAAGAAAGAATGTGAAAAAAAATGAAATATCGCCACGAATGGAAACACGAAATTTCCTTGTCTGATATGATTGCACTCCGCAGCAGACTTTCTGCCGTAGCAAAACCTGATGCGCACGCTGTCAACGGAAAATATTTTATCAGAAGTCTGTATTTTGACAACGCTTCTGACAAAGCATTAAAAGAAAAAATTGACGGTGTCAACAAACGCGAAAAATTCCGGATAAGGTTTTACAATTATGATACATCAGTTATTCATCTGGAGAAAAAAAGCAAAATCAACGGACTGTGCCTGAAAGATTCTGCAGTTCTGACAAAAGAACAGGCGCAGGATATTGCAAACGGAAACATTGACTGGATGCCGTCAAGTAACATTCCGCTGATTGTTGAACTGTATGCTAAAATGAAATTTCAAGGGTTAAAACCGAAAACAATAGTTGATTACACAAGGGAACCTTTTGTTTTTGCCCCCGGAAATGTGCGGATAACACTTGACTACAATATACGTACCGGACTATCATGCACAGATTTTCTCAATCCTGATTGCATAACAATTCCTGCAGGTAACAACCCCATAATATTAGAAGTCAAATGGGATGAATTTCTCCCGTCTGTTATACAGGATGCAGTTCAGCTTCCTTCCTGCCGGTCAGGAGCTTTTTCAAAATATGCATTATGCAGAACTTATGATTAATCAATAATTCAAATTTTAAGGAGTAAAACAATATGACATTCAACGACATTTTCAAATCAAGTTTTCTTGAAAACATCACAAACGTAAGTATTCTTGATATGACAATTGCCCTTGCTCTTTCTTTCGGCATAGGACTTTTCATTTTCCTTGTTTACGAAAAAAACATATCAGGGCGTTATGTATTCATCTTCTTTCGGAACAACACTTATTGCACTTACAATGATTTCCACACTTGTAATTCTTGCCGTTACTTCAAACGTTGTTCTTTCTCTCGGTATGGTCGGTGCACTTTCTATCGTTCGTTTCCGTACCGCAATAAAAGATCCTATGGATCTCATGTTCCTTTTCTGGTCCATAAGCGTTGGTATTATTTGCGGAGCAGGACTTGCACAGGTAGCTATCATTCTTTCTATCGTTGTAACTCTTGCAATCCTCATCCTCAACCAGTTCCCGGTTGCGAGAGCACCGATGATTTTGGTAGTTAACGGAAACAGCATTGAACTTGAGGAAAAACTCAACTCTGCGCTTCCTAAATATGATAAACATTTCTGCATTAAATCCAGAAATGTAACCGAATCCACCTGCGATTTTGGAATTGAACTTAGCACAGCTAAGGGCGGAGAAATCGTAAAAG
>JAZOUN010000160.1:0-8390 GCA_045658165.1 Acutalibacteraceae bacterium | reverse complement strand
GGTACAGTCAAGAACTTTGCTATGAACGATAAATGTGCCGCAGGTACGGGCAGATTCTACGAAGCTATGGCAAATGCTTTTGAAATGTCCCTTCCCGAATTCTCACAGCTTTCACTTAAAGCAAAGAATACAATTCCCATTACTGCACAGTGTACTGTTTTTGCAGAAAGTGAAGTTATCTCACTCGTCGGCGAAGGTAAGCCTATGGATGAAATTGCAGCAGGTATTCAGCTTGCAGTTGCAAAGAGATGCTTTGTTATGGCAAAAAAAGCAGGCGCAACAGATTCAATAACTCTTACAGGCGGTTGTGCAAAGAATGCAGGTCTTAAGGCTGCAATCGAAAAGGTGCTGAAAATCAAGGTTGTTGAGCTTTCAACGGACCCTCAGCTTATGGGTGCTCTCGGTGCTGCTGAATATGCAAGACAGAAAGGTCTTGCAAAGGAGAACTGATATGACAATATTTCTTATTATACTTGCCGTAATTGTGGGATTGTTTCTTCTGACATTCGCAATTTACTGGTTCAATCTTGATATGAAACTTGTCCGTGCGGTCTATGACTGGTTGTGGAAACACCGTTATGACAAAATGAAAAAGGACAAGAAACTGTAATGGAATTTTTTGATTCACTCATAAAAAGAGCCCTTGAAAATATTCAGGGGCTTTCTGAAATTAACTATAATTACAATCCGGACAATGCATGGAAAGATGTTGGTGTAAATCAGGTGATTCTACAGAAGCACAGTGCATTTGAGCTTAAAGGTACGGGATTTAATCTTATAACATCTTCCCCTGTAAAAGACGGCATCACCGTTATCGGCAAGGAGCTTGCAGACATAAAAAAAGACTGCAGCTTCACAAGAATCTCTGTTATACAGATTGAAGACACTCAGGATGAGCAGAAATTATATAACCTTATCAGAAAAACTGAATACGTCAAATATCACTATTTCCCCGACGGTTATATGATAAGAACATCTTCACGCTCACACCAGGAAGCCGTCAGAGTTTCAAAGGATGCAATAAAAAAAGGTATAAGCTTTCAGAATGCGGGCAATCTTCTTATAAATAAGTATAAAGAAAATCCTGCAGTCAGGGGAGTGAGGGTTTTATATATAACTTCTCCCGAAGCTGACCATAAGGCTTTTGAAGAAATCGCGCAGAAGAATAACGCTATAACGGAAACTCTCAATCACATAATGAACAATGTCAATTTTGACTGTGACACATGCAATCTCAAGCCCGTATGTGACGAGGTTGAGGGTATGCGAGAGCTTCATTTTAGGAACAAAGGGATGTAATTATGGATAAAAAAGAGATTATTGCATTTTTTGACAGACTCGCCTCGGGTTGGGACAAAACCAATACCCGGAATGAAGAAGTAATCGCAGAAATTCTCTCAAAAGGCGGCTTGAAAGACGGTGTAAAAGTCCTTGATGTTGCATGCGGTACCGGTGTGCTATTCCCCGATTATCTGAAAGCAGGCGCAGAGATAACGGGTATTGATATATCTGAAAATATGGTGAAAACCGCAAGAGAAAAGTTCCCGGAAACACACATTATCTGCGGGGATGCGACAGATTTTCATTTTGACGAAAAGTTTGATGTAATAATGATTTACAATGCATTTCCCCATTTTGACGAGCCGGAAAAGCTTATAAAAAACCTTGCAGAAGCACTTTACTCAAACGGCAGACTGAGCATTGCCCACGGTATAAGCGAAAAGGAGCTTGCCGAATGTCACTCCGGCAGTGCAAAAAATGTATCTGTCCCCCTTGTAAAAAAAGAAACCCTTGCAGATATGCTCAAACCTTATCTCAACGTAGACACAATGATTTCCGACGACAGAATGTATATGGTGTCGGGGGTTAAGAGATAAGATGTAAACTTGAATATGATTACAAAAACAACCGTAGGTAGCATATTATAGCAACTTACGGTTGTTTCATTACAGCTTTTATCCGTTTGCTTTGTTTGTATGTATGTGATATAATTAATAAAAATCCGTTCTTAGGAAACACGAGGTGGCTTATGGAAGTTGCTGATAAAATAGAATTGTTTAAAACATTGAACACTAACGATGTTTTAAGAGAAGATATTTTTTACGATGTATTGGATAAGTGTGATGCACTAATCGGTAATTATCGTGAGCTTATGACAACTGCACCGATTGATTGTGATGCAGAATTGCGTCGTTTACCCGATGCCGATTACAATCTGTGTTGCGCATTGCTTACAATGTTATTGCGTGAGGATCATTTCGATAACGGCAGTTTTGCAAGACGTCAGCGGAACGGACAGGTAAAACCGATAATTGAAAGAATCCTTAAGCTCCTGGCATCAGAAAACACAAAGCATATCAGTTCTTTTTCCGAAAAAACACTTGAAGCATTAAACGGATTTTATGTTTATGCTCTTGTTGACCCAAGAGATGACAAAGTTTTTTATATTGGAAAAGGTACCGGAAACAGAGTTTTTTCGCATGAATTTGAAAGCGGAAAATCACGAAAAGCAGAAAAACAGAAGCTTCAGAAAATACAAGATATTGAAAAGAACGGTTACTGCGTAAAGCGGTTGATTGTCAACCGCGGATTAAGTGAAGCTGAAGCTTTTGCAGCTGAAGCAACACTTATTAATTTGCTGAAATTTATGCCTGATATTCAGCTTACAAATGAAGTGGCAGGACATCATATCCATGAGTGTCTTACAACAGAAGAATTTGAGATTTTATATGGTGCAGTACCTTTGAAAAAAGAGGATATAAAGCACAATATTCTTGTTATAAAAATAAATAAAATGTATCGCAGAGATATGAGTGAAGCTGAACTTTATGACGCTGTAAGAGGATTTTGGGCAGCATCGCTGAGATCAATCCGTACAAGAAATGTGGAGTATGTTTTTGGAGTATACAATGGCTTGATTGTTGCTGTTTATAAGCCTGATTCATGGCATTACGGCTATGAAATGACAGATGTTCCGCAAAGAGATATTTTAACAGAAGAGGATTATGAAAGATTAAAAAACCGTATTTATTTTGTGTGTAAAGATTACACAAAGCTTGATGAAGCAGCTGAATTCTACCGTTATAAATCAATCAGCGATTTAAAAGCAAATCAATCCGCACAGAATCCAATTACATATTTATCACCCGGGAAATAAAAGCATACAAAACAACGTCTTTGCTTTGCGTAAAGATGTTGTTTTAATATATTCAGAAAAGTGTACAATATATAGGACATTGCACTCGTTTGCCGATATGGGATATTGAAATTAATTTCATGGTATTATATAATAAAATTGATAATTAAAAAAGTCGGTGAATAAAATGAGTTATATAACCACTTATCTCAAAAAGGATTTTGATCCGTTAACGGCAACTGCCGAGGATGTTGATATTCAGGATATTGCACACGCATTGCATCTTATATGCCGTGCAAACGGTCATTTCCCTCATTTCTATTCAGTTGCACAACACAGCATCAACTGTGCAAAAGAGGCTTCTGCAAGAGGTTATTCTGAAAGAGTTCAGCTTGGTTGTCTTTTGCACGATGCGAGCGAAGCGTATATGTCCGACGTAACAAGACCCGTCAAAAAACATCTTCACGAATATCTGAAAGCCGAAGACAGACTGCAGAATGTCATTTGTGACAAATGGATAACACCGTCTTTGACAGATGATGAAAAAGCTTTGATATCTGAAGTTGATGATGCTATTTTTTATTATGAATTTCTGAATCTTATGGGCAGAAAAGTTTTTGATAAAGAGCCTTGTATAAAATCAGCACCTGCCATTGAATTTGAAGATTTCAGCAAAATCAAAAGCAGATTTCTTCATATGTTCAATATTTTGACGGACAACAAACCTTATGTGGGTGTAGACTGGATGAACGGCAAATGGATTGCTTGTGAACTCTGCGGAACTTTTGCTACACACAAAACATTCAGCACAATTGAAGATCTTTGCCGTGAATATGAAAATATCCCCGAAATTCTTATAGATATTCCCGTTGGTCTTCCCGAATCTGCAGAAGAATCATTGCTTCGTCCCGATGCTGAAGCGAGAAAATATCTTAAAAACAAGAATAGAAAATCATCAATATTTCCCGTACCTTTCAGACAGTTGGTTTATGCCGAAAATACCGCAGAAATGTGGGAGCTTAATAAAAAACTCGGGGCAAAACTTACAGTAACGGGTGCCGGCATATTGCCTTGCGTAAGGCAGGCAGATTCATTCCTTCAGAGCAATCCTCAATGGAAAAACAGACTTGTTGAAAGTCATCCCGAATGTGCATTCCAGTCATTGAATAACGGTAACGGAATTGAGACATCAAAACATACCGACGAAGGATTAAAACAAAGAAAAGAAATTCTTTCACTGTATGTTTCAAACATAGAACAACTGCTTTCATCAATCAGCAAAAAATATCACGAAGACATTCTCGATGCACTCTGCCTTGCAGTAACTTCAAAGATCGGATACATATCAATTCCGCAGAATCCCAAATGTGACAAAACGGGACTGCCGATGAGAATTGTTGTTGCAGATATATAAAATAAGGAGTATTAATATGGCAAATTCAGTTTATAAAGATATACGCAAAAAACACGATATGACAAGGGATGAGGTCTGCGATAAAGCGGTGCTTATGAACACTCCGCTTCAGCCCGAGCGTCTTGAAAGAATCGAAAACGGCAAATTCCCAATAACGCCCGATGAAGTTATGCTCCTTGCCGATATATACGGTGAGCCTTCACTTTGCAATCATTACTGCGCAAAGGAATGTCCCATAGGCGAAAAGTATGTTCCCGAAATCAAGGTCAAGGATTTGTCTCAGATTGTTCTTGAAATGCTCGCTTCACTCAATTCAATGAAGAAAAATCAGGAGCGTCTTATCGAAATTTCTGCCGACGGTACAATTGATGATGACGAAATCAGAGATTTTGTTTACATACAGAATGAACTTGAGCATATTTCAATCACAGTTGAAACATTACAGCTCTGGGTTGAAAAGATGCTTGCAGAGAAGAAAATCAATCTTGAGAAATATAATCAGATAAAAGGTGAATAAATTTTACGGTGTCAGGATGTGAATTCTGACACCGTTTTTTTTGCACTTATTGCAAATTTTATATAGATTTTCCGTCACACATTGCCGTTCAGTTTTTTCTCCCAAAAGGTTATTATATAATCACAGAAACACAAAGGAGTGTTAAACATGACACCAAAGCAGAAAATCTTAGCTATCAGGCTGTCAGAAAAACTTTCAAAAAATCCCGATTATTCGAAATACTTAGGGATTGAAATAAAAAATTTAAAGCAAGATAATAAGGAGGCTTTACACAATTGATTGAAATAATCATATCAATACTTGCAATCTGTTTGTTCGTAAAAGCAATCAGCCTTGCATTCAGAATCACATGGGGTGTTGCAAAAATTATAGCAACTATTCTTATGATTCTCGCAGTACCGATATTTATTGTATGCCTGATATTCGCAGGCGGATTCGTATTACTCTTACCGGTTGCATTGATAGCAGGTTCAATAGGCATACTCGCAAAATGTACATAATATAAAGGAGATTAATTATGGGTAAAGATGGTTACAGCAGACCCGGACTTTTCGGTTCAATCATTCACTATGACGGTAACGGACATAA
The DNA here is from genome assembly GCA_045658165.1 of Acutalibacteraceae bacterium. Classification (GTDB taxonomy): domain Bacteria; phylum Bacillota; class Clostridia; order Oscillospirales; family Acutalibacteraceae; genus UBA1081. Next base: position 2,735 of record JAZOUN010000160.1, on the reverse strand, counting down.
GGTTGGCGAAAGCAGACCGGGACTCTTCGGCGGATATACAAATTATGATTCCGACGGCCACAAAGTCGGGCACAGCACTCCCGGATTCTTCGGCAGTCAGAATCATTATGACAACAATGGGCATAAAGTCGGTCATTCCGAGCCTGCCTTTTTCGGCGGATTCAATCATTACGATGATAATGGTGATAAAGTCGCTCATAGCGATCCCGGTTTATTCGGTGGATTCAGTTATCATAAGAAATAATAGTTGAATGCGAAGATTAAAGTTACCCCCGGGTGTCGATGAAGACACCCGGGAAATTTGGAAATTGATGCAAGAATCAAAAAAAGAAAAACACATTATGTTTAAAAACTTTATAAAATTTAAGATGATACTGAATGCTTTTTTTGAATATATATCAGGTTTTTATACTGTAGATGAAACTGTACGGGCTAATAGCAGTGTAAAAGCTGTTATATCTGGTGACAATTATAATTTCTTAAATGCACAGGTTTTTCCTGCTTGTGTTTATTATAAAAATGGTGATGTTTGGGGGAATTCATCTGCTGATTATGAAAATGTAATAAATAATAGCCGACCTGCTTATATTGAACATTTTGCACTTAATATTGAGAATGTATATGAGTATGATGATTCCGACGATGAAAACAATGACGACTATAATGATTATTATGATAATGGTGGAATGCTTCCGAATTATGGAGAAGATCTTGATTGGTGGCAAGGCTTTAATGATGGGGATGCTTTTGACATAGATGATGTAGAAGAACCAGTTAGAGATCTTGATGGTACCCCTGATTATGGCTCCGATATACTATCTGATGAAAAAAATGAACCTCCTTGCTCGCACAAGGAGGTCGTTTTTATCCGTTGAAGGTGTTGATATGTTCTTGCAATTTTTCTACAAACATACCCACGTGGTAGCCGTCGCAGACTGCGTGATGCACCTGAATGGCAAGAGGGAGCATGCGCTTTCCGTCACGCTCAAAGTATTTTCCCATTGTGAAAATCGGCAGAAGGAATTTGCCCTCATCAAACACATTGATATTGAAACCCGTGAATTCGAGCCACGGCACCATTGAAATATTAAATGAGTTTGCAGGTGTGCCGTCCTTGGGGGCATAGCGTGTGGACTTGGAATATTCCTCTGAATCTGCTTCATAGTTTTTCAGAAACTCGGCATAATCCTCCGAAAAGTAAGACCAGATTCCCGAAAAGTTTTTGTTATCCTTATTGAAAACAGTGTACATCGGGTGCATATCGTCATAGATTCCAAGCCCTTCTGCAGAAAGGCTTGTTCTGAATTCGGACATATCATTGACGGTCTTTGTCAGAAGCCATATCATCGCAGGATACAGCTTCTGCCCCTTGAGATTCGTGATATCAATATTGACGGAAACAGAATAAGTACAGACCACTTCGTTTATGAAATGCTCGTAAAACTCCCTGCGCTCCCAATTTTCTATGTCAATTAATCTGAATGCCATAATTTATTTCTCCGCCTTTTTCAAAGCTTTCAATGTGACAATCGTTGCACCGATTACTCCGAGACCAAAAAGAATTAATGTAACGGGCATAATTGCAAATGTTGTAGCTGATGCGATATATCCGAATAAAAACTGAACTGCAAAGCCCACACCGTAGGCACCGCTCATATGGTAGCCTGTGATATCAGCGGAATAATCCGTACCGAATCTTGCAGGCACGCTGTGAAGTACGCTGGGGAATACGGGACCGTAGCCCATACCGATTAAAAACAGACCGATAAGTGCGTTTTTGCCGATGGGGAGAAGAAGAACAATCATACCCACTCCCGCAAGAACCATACCGCCCTTGATGAGAGTGTTATCAGAGAGCTTTTCAGACAAGAATCCTGCAACTATTCGGCTTAACATAATTCCGCAGAAGTAGAGTGAAATCCATTTTGCAGCAACTTCGGGAGAAACTGCAAGCACATTTACGGCATATGTTGCACCCCATGTGCCTATTGTGAATTCACCTGCACAGTAAAGTCCCAGTGAAAGAATGCTTGTTATCATTCCTTTTTCTTTCAGCAGGTCAAAAAATGTTTTCTTGGGCAATTCTTTTTGTACCGATTCTGTTTCTTTGACATCTTTCGGCTGAATATTCCATTTTTTAAGGCTTGAAAGAATGATAAGTGCAATCGAAAACTGAATAAGAGCAACAACACGATAACCGCCACGCCAGGTGCTGTCACTACCGAGAAATGCGGACATAATCATCGGGCTTAATGTAACACCGAGTCCCCAACAGCAATGAAGCCAGTTCATATGCTTTGCCTTGTAGTGAAGTGAAACAAAGTTATTAAGACCGGTATCAATGGCACCTGCACCGTAGCCCATAATGATTGTGCAGATCATCATCACAATGATATTGGGCGAAAAGCTGATGCCGATAAGTCCCAGGGCGGTGAGAAGGGTAGAGAAGAATGTTACTCTGCCCGTGCCGAATTTACGAAGCAGAGGACCTGCAATGAATGCGATACCGCCGGTTGAAACTGCGGTGACGACGCTGTAAACCGAGCCGAAGCTTTCGGGCAGACCGAATTCAACGTGAACAACGGGCCATGTAACGCCGAAAAGTGAATCGGGAAATCCGAGTGAAACAAAAGCTATGTAAATAACAATAAGTAAAGCTGTCATATTATCCTCTGTAATTTATATTATTTTATTTTCCATTTCTGCTGTCTTATGACCGCAGGGGAGTCTTCGTT
>JAZOUN010000159.1:0-5954 GCA_045658165.1 Acutalibacteraceae bacterium | reverse complement strand
CAAAAATGAATAATGAGTAGTGAGCAATGAGCAATGTCGGAAGTCGCAAGCGACTTTTGTTCCGCTTCGCTCTATATAATGGGTTAAAGGGCGTAGCCCTTTCCATCATTACTCATTAATCATTACTAATTACTCATTAATTTGTCGAGGGAACCTCGACAAATTCCGATTTGCCGGACTGAATTTTAACTGCTCTCATCCGAGGACAGTTTTTTATATATAATATTGAATTGCCCCATTCAAGGTGGTATAATCATACCGAAATAATTTTTACGAGGTAGAATTATGTACGGATTGCGATGTTTTATATTACAGAATGCAATGAAAGCAATTATTGCGGCAGAGAAACCCATTTATGATTTAACAAACGGAAAGCTCGGCAAAAACAGATTTTTATCATCTGTTAAAACACAGCATGTGGGTACAAGTGTAAAAATTCTTAAATCAACCGAAAATTCAACATATATCGCAAAAATGAATCCTGACGGAAGTTTTTCAGACGATGATTTCAGAATTCTTTGCAGTACAGACTTACATATTGATGAAGATTACGAGCTGAACAACAGAACACTTCAGCACCTTGCGGACAGAATAGCCGATTTAAAGCCCGACCTTGTTGTTCTCACGGGTGACTGTATTCTTTCAAAATTTCAGCAGATTGATGCAATTCAGTTTGCAAAAATGATGGAGAATATCGGTGTTTACTGGACCTATGTTTTCGGAAATCACGAGGCGAGAGAAGAAAAAGGCTCATTCAAGTATCAGCTTTATAAAAGCTTTATTGATTCACCTTACTGTCTTTGTAAATTCGGTGACAAGTCGCTTTACGGTTACGGTAATTTTACAATAAATATTATGAATGACGAAAATACAATAAGAAAAACATTGGTATTTTTCGATTCAGGCAGATATCTCAGGGACCCTTATCGTACAAATGACGGTGTTCCTGCAAATCTGGAGGGAGCAGACTATGTCAAGCCTTCTCAAATCAGATGGTATGAAAAAGAAATCTCTGCACTTAAAAAACAGTACGGCGAAAATCTGAAATCTATGATTTATCTGCATATACCGATACCCGAATACCGTGATTTGTTTACACAGAATGAAGACGGCACATTCACACCCAATAAAAATGTAAAGGTGTTTTACGGTGAAATGCGTGAACCGATGGGCGGTTCGTGGTTCAATTCAGGTCTGTTTGATGCAATGAAACGAAACGGCACCGAGGCTATGTTCTGCGGTCATGACCATTGCAATGATTTCTGTGCAGAATATGAGGGGATTTATCTTGTCTATAATCAGACAGGCGGCTACAACTGCTACAGATTATATGACAGTAAAATTATGGATGCAGATGAAAGCACCTGGCATTACGGTGTAAATACAACCGATATTGCAAAGGACGGCTCACTGAAGCTCAGAAACTACAGACATACTCAGTTTGATAAATAAAAAGCTGTAAGTAGGTGGAAAATATGAAACCAAATATTATTTTTTATTTTTCTGATCAGCAGCGTTGGGACACCCTCAACGATGAACTTATGCCAAATGTATGGGAATTAGGCGAAGAAGGTATAATTTTTGAAAATTCATATACCTGTCAGCCGGTATGCGGTCCTGCCCGTGCGTGTCTGCAAACAGGACAATATGCAACAGAAAACGGTTGCTTCCGGAACGGCATTCCTCTTCCTGATGAAACAAAAACAATGGCTGATTATTTCAATGAAAACGGCTATGATACTGCATATATCGGCAAATGGCATTTAGCTTCTGACAGAGGTGTCGGTAAAGGTCTCCATTGCGAAAAAACTGCAGTACCCGAAGAGAAACAAGGCGGTTATAAGTATTGGCGTGCAGCGGACGTTCTTGAATTCACATCTCACGGATATGACGGGTATGTTTTCGATGAAAGCGGTAACAAAATTGATTTCAAAGGCTACAGAGCCGACTGCATAAACGATTTTGCTGTTGAATACATAAATAATCATAATAGCGAAAAACCGTTTTTTATGTTTGTTTCTCAGCTTGAGCCACATCATCAGAATGACACAGGTCATTTCGAAGGTCCGCTTGATACGGTTGAAAATTATCGCAATTACCCCATACCCGAAGATCTGGCTTTTCTGAAAGGTAATTATAAAGAAGAGTACCCTGATTACATCGCTGCAATAAACAGACTTGATGAAAATATGGGTAAGCTTGTGGATGCTCTTAAAGAAAAGGGGCTTTACGATAACACAGTAATAATTTACACAAGTGACCACGGTTGCCATTTCAAAACCCGCAATTTTGAGTATAAACGCAGTTGTCATGAATCGAGTATTCATACACCGTTGGTTTTCGGCGGCGGTGCTGTTGAAAAGGCAGAAAACAAGGCGGATTTAGTCAGCCTTATTGACTTGCCGCCGACAATACTGCACCTTGCGGGAATTTCTGTTCCTGACAGTTATTCGGGCAGGGTTCTGCCTGTGAACGGAGAAGAAGCCGCTGAAAGAGATTGTGTTTTTATTCAGATAAGTGAATCGCAGGTAGGCAGAGCTGTAAGAACAAAGGATTGGAAATATTCTGCACGTGCAATAGGCTCAGGTTGGCATAAACCCAAAGCGGTGCATTATTTTGATGATTTCTTATATGATCTGAAAAATGACCCCCATGAGAAGAACAATCTTGTGAATAATGAAAAAAACAATGATACTCTTTTACATATGAGAGATTTGCTTTCACGGGAAATGGTAAATGCAGGTGAGAAAAAACCGATTTTTCACAAGCCGTTGAAAATCAGAAAATATTAATAAAAAACGGTTACGGATTTTCTGAACAATCCGTAACCGCATTTTTTATTGTTTTTTTGCAAGTTTTTCTACTTTTTTATTATCAAGTGCAATATGCAAGCCTTCCCAATGGAACACACGGCGTTTGAACCAGACAGATGATGCATGTTTATAAAAGAATGAAGGACAAGCCTTATTCATAGGTGCATAGCCTATTTTATGTGCATCCAAAAGTTTATAGTAAGCGTCCGTCTTGTCTTTGAAAGTTGAAAATGTTGAACTTCCTTTCGGAGACCATGCTTTTTCTGAAATTGCACCTAATCTCGGGAATGTAAGGAACTCAAGTTTTTTCATATCGGGCACATACTCTGTCCACATACACGCTTCAAGCCCCATTGTATCGGAATCGTTATCCGTTAAAGCTCCGCTGTCATCACAAACATCCTTTAATGAAACCCAGCCGTAGGGAAAATCAAGATAATAAGGTTTGTTTTTGGCATTGATAAGCTTTCTGCCTCGTTCAAGCTCGGGCTTTATTGCAGACTCAAGATTTTCGGGTAAGTAAACAGTCCAGGCAATATCAGGAGATAATGTTTCTGTACCGCCTTTAGTGTCGTTACTCCACATTATTGAAGAATAACCTTTGGATTGAAGATACTTGTCTATTTTTGTCATAAAGAACATCTGAAGGTCGTTTTCATCACGAAGGTTGTTTTCTTTGATTGCCTTCTGACAGTTCGGGCAAAGTTTCCAACGCTCTTTGAATGCTTCATCGCCACCGATGTGAATTATCTTGTCGGGGAAAAGCTCCATAATTTCATCAAGTATATCGTAAACAAACTGATAAGTGGTTTCCTTGCCGGCACAAAGAATATCCCTTTTAACTCCCCAATGAGTTGCAACATCCAATTCACGCTCAAAGCAGGCAAGGTACGGATAACAGGCAATTGAAGAAACATTATGACCGGGAATATCGAATTCGGGAATAACCCTGATATGTTTTTTGTGACAGTAAGCAACAATTTCTTTGATTTCATTCTGAGTGTAGAAACCGCCGTGAGGTTTATGATTGAAATTGGTATGACTGCGCTTTGAACCTTTCCGGGTAAGCAACGGATATTTCTTGATTTCAATTCTCCAGCCCTGGTCTTCCGTAAGATGCCAATGAAGAACATTGAATTTGTGAAGCGCAAGAAAATCAACAACTCTCTTAACATCTTCCACGCTGTAAAAATATCTTCCGCAATCGAGCAGATAACCTCTGTATGAGAAACGGGGATTATCTTCAATTTCAAAAGCAGGGATTTCATCAGCTGACTGTAAGAAAATCTGTTTCAGTGTTTGTATTGCATAAAAAATGCCGGTATCGTTTTTTGCTGTTACGGTTACAGCACCTTCTGCACAAGAAATAGTGTAGCCTTCTTCATTTTTAAAACTATCGTCAGTTTTCAAAATAATATTTTCTTTACCGTTACTGCAGACAGAAATATTTTTATTAAGCACCGTTTTTGCAAAATTGATTAATTCGCAGGCTGCAGGCATATCACTTATAACAGCGTCATTGAATGAAAAGCCTTTTTTATCGTTTTGCGGTTTTATACTTACCGGTTGCGGTATGATTCTGAACACGACATACCCTCCATAAAAATAGTATTTTAAATATTTTATCATGTTCAATTTCATATAACAAGGTGCTATTGAAAAATTTATCATTTTTATTGCATATCAACTGCTCTCCCGAGGGCAGTTTTTATTGAATTGTGTACCGATAGTGTGATATAATCAGTTTGATAAATAAGATTAAGAGGAATGTGCGTATGATTATTGAAACAGAACGCTTAATTTTAAGAGAAATGACGGAAAATGATTTTGAAGCTCTGAATAAAGTGTTGGCAGATTCGGAAATCATGCGACATTATCCGTATGAATTTGACGAAAACAGAGTGAGAAATTGGATTGCACGGAATATAGAAAGATATCGGATATTCGGTTTCGGTCTGTGGGCAGTCTGCCTGAAAGAAACCGGTGAGATGATTGGCGATTGCGGATTGACAATGCAGCTTATAGACGGAGAGATAAAACCTGAAATCGGATACCATATACGTGCAGATAAACAAAGAAACGGCTTTGCAAAAGAAGCCGCAATTGCGGTCAGAGACTGGACATTCAATAACACACCGTTCAACATCATTTATTCTTATATGAAGCATACGAATGAGCCATCAGCAAAAACAGCTGTTTCATATGGTTGCAAACAAGTTGATGAGTTCAAGGATGATGTGAATGAAATCACAAAGGTGTTTGCTATCACGAGAGAAGAAAATTTCAGTCTGACATAGAGTCGGTTTGCGCTATGCCGTAACAAACATTTTTAATTTGTGGGCAGTTTTTTGCATCTGACAATATTGAATACTTTACTTTTTTTAAAAAATATGTTATATTGGAAAAAAGATTGAAAGGGTGGTTGTTGTGGCAAATTTTATTTGCGAATTAGAAGGCGTTCGCGGAAGAAACTTAAAATTATATGATACCAAAATAGTTATTACCACAAAAGTTTCTGTAGGAAGTGTATTGTCAGGGAATTTTACTGACGGTGCAAAAACCATATATTTATGTGATGTTGTCGGTGTTCAGTTCAAAAAGAGCGACGGTATGATCGGTTATCTGCAGTTTGAAACACCTTCACTGCAAATGGATAACAAGAGTGACAATTTCTCCTCTGAAAACACTTTTACATACGAAAAAGGCAAAAACGGCATCACAAACGGACTTATGGAGTATGTTTACAATTTTATCTGTGACAGAATAGAAGAAATAAAATATAACGTTTCAATCATTGATATTGACACTGCGAAAACTAAAATTGCAAATCTCTCTGCAAATAACCAGGTGTTGGTGAATGTACCTGTTATCGAAAGAGTTAAAGTACCCGTAATTAAAGCTGAATTCATCAACAATTGCTGTTGTCCCAATTGTAAAGATGACTTGTCATTTATGGGCTGGCATGTCAGCGACCTTGCTGAATCAGAAGTATGTCCTTTCTGTGACGTGGAAATTATGTTTGAATAATAACACATATTTAACTGCTCTCGGAAGAGGGCAGTTCTTTTCTTTTAATTAACAATTTTAATCAGACAGGTAAACAATGATTTGGCGGGCTGATGCAGACAAAAAGAATAAAGA
>JAZOUN010000158.1:0-4344 GCA_045658165.1 Acutalibacteraceae bacterium | reverse complement strand
GAAGGTCAGGATGTAAAAGCAAAGGTCCTTTCTATAAATGAAACAGGAAAAATCAGTCTGTCAATCAAACAGGCTGAGCCTAAACCTGCAGAAAACAGAGAGAAAAAGGAATTCAAAGGTGAAAAGACTTTTGAAAAGAGACCTGCAAAGCCCAGAAGAAGCAGTCCTCCCGTATGGCAGGGTAACCGTCAGGAAGAAAAGCCTCAGTCTTTTGAAGATATGATGGCTAAATTCAAGCAGACAAGTGATGAAAGACAGGCAGGTATGAAGAAACCTGCAGAATCACGCAGAAGCGGCGGCGGTGCAAGACGCAGCGGCAATAACAATAATAAGTGGTAATTTTAAGGGATTGAGCAATCAATCCCTTTTTTTTATAAATGTGAATTGATATATGCGCAATATTATGTTAATATACTGATATAATTATATAAATATAATCTGGAGTGATTTTATGAAAATTCTTAATAAATTATTTTGTGTTTTTTTATGCATAAACATTTTGTTAGGTTTTTCATTTAATGTTAATGCTGTGTATGGTCTTGATATTTTTGCAGATGAATCACGTGGAGAAGAGACTGAAAATAATGATAGTATTGCATATCCGGATTATCTTTCCCTTAACTTGCATCAAAAAGTTTATGTGAAAGCTTCGATAGAAAATGATTTGGGCGGATATGAAGATGTTGATTATTATAGATTACATTTGAAAGATAATTACAGTCTGCATATGCGATTTTCTCCAAGGATAATCGATTATGGTACAGTTTGGTATTTTCAGATCCTCGATGAACAGAGAAATGAAATGGTGTTATATGAGATAACTCCTCGAAATTTGATGAATGTCATTCCTTATATGAATTTGAATGCAGGATATTATTATATTGCTGTGTGGAGTGATCAGGTTTCTAATGTGGAGCCATATGAAATATTTTTTTGGTGCAATAACTTCGTTGAAAGTGCCTGTGAGCCTAATAATGACGAATCTTCTGCGACCGAAATGATTTTTGGTGAAAACTATTATGGTGCAATTACATCTGAAAACGATTATGAATATTTTAAGTTCAATCTTGAAAAAGACAGTATTGTTCAGATAGATTTTGAACATGACAGAATTATTGATTCATATGATAAATACTGGAAAATCGATGTTTTTAATAATAAAAATAAATTAATACACAGCAAAATTGTTGTAGCGAAAGATCCTGAATTGATAACTACTGAATTGGATTTATCAGCAGGTGAGTATTATGTTGTTATTAGTCCTGCTGATGATTGTATTCCCGTAAGATATGATCTTACTGTAAGTGCATCTGAAAAACCTCATATCCACAATTATCAGAAAAATGTTGTTGGAAATTCGTGTTTAACGCAGGGCTATACTGAATATAAATGTGACTGTGGTGACAGTTATGTATCAGATTATGTTGAAGCCACGGGTCACAATTATGAAAAGAATATAATAAAGCCGACTTGTACAGAGAAAGGCTATACAGAATACAAATGTTCTTGTGGTAACAGTTATATATCAGATAATGTTGAAGCCACGGGTCACAATTATGAAAAGAATATAATAAAGCCGACTTGTACAGAGAAAGGCTATACAGAATACAAATGTTCTTGTGGTAATAGTTATGTATCAGATAATGTTGAAGCCACAGGTCATGACTATGATAAGAAGGTAACAGAACCGACCTGTACAGATAAAGGATATACAACTTATGTATGCAACTGTGGCTATGAGTATATTGCTGATTATGTGCCGGAAAACGGACATTATTATGCTATTGATGTTATTCCTGCAACGTGCATCAATGCGGGATTTTCCATATATACTTGCATTTGCGGTAAAGAGTTTATTTCTGATGTTGTGCCAACAGTTGATCACGAGTATTGTTTTGTTAAAACAGTAAATTCCACATGCACAGAGAAAGGTTATAATGAATATGTTTGCAGTACCTGCAATGATGTAAAACAAGACGATTATATCCCACCAACAGGTCATAAAAGCAAGTGGATAACAATACTTCCTGCTGATATTGGTGTTGAAGGTCTTGAAAAGCTTTTTTGTGAAGTATGTGGAATTATAATTCAGGAACGGGTTATACCTGCAAAAAAGAATGAGTATAAAAAAGGCGATGTCAACAATGATGGTGAAATCACAGCAGCGGATGCAAGATTGGCATTGCGTTTCTCTGCAGAAATTGACAAGCCTGATAATTATCAGTTTTTATGTGCAGATATTGACATGAATGATACTGTAACAGCATCTGATGCAAGAAAAATCCTTAGAGTTGCTGCTGGTTTGGAAGATTTTGATAACAACAACCGGCCAACAGTTTCTGAAGCTGATTTTGAAAAACTCAAAAAGTCATTACTTGATACCGGATGTATGACATTTAATTATAAGTATCATGATGCAGTGTATGTCATTGAACATGTTTTGTTTAATGGTTATTATCCTACCGGATATAATTTTTATATAGATGATTATCTGTATCTGCAGTATCTGCAGAGAGATCCGGTCGGTTGGTTCGATTGGTACTATGTATATGATGCTGAAACAGTTAAGTGGATATGTGAGGAAATTTATCATGTTGATTGTAAGGAACAGTCGTATCAATCAATTAACTCCTATTTTTATGACGGTGAATTATATATCCGTTCCGGAGGTCCTACTGATTCGGAAGGTGAGACTTGGTTGGTTGTTGAAGAGTATACCATCAATACGGAAGGAAAATATGAAATAATACTAAGTAAACATTATAATGATATTGAATCAAATTACAGCTATTGCGGTAAATTGTTTGTAGTTGCTGATTTACAGCAAATTCACGGTGAATCTTTTTGGACATTTTACAGTGTTGAAAAGATGTAGCAAAAATAACATTGCGTAACTGCATTGATATACAAGAAAAAAACAAAACATATCTTCAAATAAAAGAAGATATGTTTTTTTTTGTTCAAATTTTTCAGATTCGTTATGTAATTCCGGTTATATTTGTTGTTTCTGTGTCTGTTATTTTAAGTCAGAGTGATGTATAATTTATCAGTAAAATAATTGTGTGTTTTTTTTGAGGTATTGTATGGATTTTTTTCAGTCACAGATTTTTATAAGAGCAATGGGCATAATTGGGTTGGTCCTCGGTGTTGCCGCATTCCAGAGTAATAAGCATAAAGGCATCGTAATGGCGAAAATGGGATCAGAAGCAGCTTTTACAATACAGTATTATCTGCTCGATGCCCCCACAGGATCAATAATGAATCTTATCGGAGTTGTAAGAAATTTCTTATTTTATAAACTTGTTGAAAAAGGGAAGTCAACAAAAGTTGTAATGTGGATTTTCTGTGGTATTTATGTGCTTTCTGCAATTATTACATGGGAGGGGCCCGAATCACTTCTTCCTCTTATCGGTAAACTTTGCTCAACAGTTGCATACAGCATGAAGAATACAAGAAATATCAGAATTATAAATATTCCCACTCTTACTATGTGGATTATATATAACATTACCTGCGGTGCGTGGGAAGCACTTGCCGCAGATTCAATAAGTCTTATTTCCGTACTTATTGCAATGTGCAGATTCGATATTGCACCATATTTTAAAAAGAAAAAAGATGATTGTAAAGTATGACAAAAATAATTCATAAAAATTGTAAATATTGATCATAAATATAATAAAAAATGTTTGACAAAATAAAAAGCATATGTTATAATGTTGAAGCTGCCGAATTCACGGAGTATGGAGTAAACTCAGAAGAGTATTCACCTGCCTTACTCTGAGATATCGGTAAATAATAAATGAGGTGAAAAAATAATGACACAGGCAGAAAAGACAGCAATCATCGCTGAGTACGCTACACACGAAGGCGACACAGGTTCTCCCGAAGTACAGATCGCAGTTCTCACAAAGAGAATCAACGACCTTACAGAGCATCTTAAGGAGCACAAGAAAGACCATCATTCAAGACGTGGTCTTCTCAAGATGGTTGGTCACAGAAGAAACCTTCTTGCTTACCTTCAGAAGAATGATATCGAAAGATACCGTTCAATCGTTGCAAGACTCGGTCTTCGTAAGTAATTTCCGGAAAACAGGGCGGCAGGCATTATATTGTTTGCCGTCCATTTTTCAAATAATGTACAATTTTAATTAAAAGATGTCAGGTTAAGCTTAAACGTATTTTAATGTATAATGTACAATTCAATGTGTATGAATATCGTATGTGTTGAATTGTACATTAACAGCGTAGGAGCTGACCAGACATAAAAAATCAAAAAGGAGATTTTAAAATGTTTACAGATTTCAGAGTATTTGAAACTGAACTTGCAGGCAGACCTCTCAAGGT
>JAZOUN010000157.1:0-18237 GCA_045658165.1 Acutalibacteraceae bacterium | reverse complement strand
AGGTCTTACAGAGGGTAAAAAGTGTTCAGTATGTAATAAAGTTCTTGTTGCTCAGACTGAAATTCCCAAGAAAGATGCAGAACATGTTCATGATTATACAGAAGTTGTAATTGCTCCCACTTGTACCGAAAACGGATACACAATATGCACTTGCGAATGCGGTGACAGCATCAAGAAAGATGAAGTTACAGCAACAGGTCATACACCAGGTGAATGGGAAGTTGTAATTGAAGCTCAGGTTGGTGTTGAGGGCAAGGAACAGCAGAAATGTACTGTCTGCGGTGAAGTGCTTGAGGAAAGAATTATTCCTGCTCTTCCCGATGCTGATTTCATTATCGGTGATGTAAACGGTGACGGAGAAATTACCGCTTCCGATGCGAGAATTGCTCTTCGTATTTCCGCAGGACTTGAAACTCTTGAATCTGCAAATGCAGTGCTTGAGGTTGTTGATATCAACAAAGACGGTGAAATTACCGCCTCCGACGCGAGAACAATTCTTCGTAAATCAGCAGGTCTTGAATAAACTTACAAAGAGGAGACAGACACTGTCTCCTCTTTTCTTACAATTGCGAATATTCAACTTTTTTTAATTTAGTACTTGATTTTTGATAATGGTTAATATATAATAATCAGGCACAAATAAATATGGAGAGTTGTCCGAGCTGGTCGAAGGAGCACGATTGGAAATCGTGTAAACTGCTAAAACGGTTTCGAGGGTTCGAATCCCTTGCTCTCCGCCACGAAACACCTTAAAAAGGCTATATACGGTCATTTTAGGGTGTTTTCTTTTTCTCTTTTTGTCTTTTTTATGCAGAGAATAAAAACGGATAAAAAGGGATAAAAAATGAATGTTCTGTCCACACTTTTGTCCACACTTTCGTGTCGTATTTTTGTCGTACAAAAAATGTTACATTCTTTCGATTTTGATACTTATATAAATGTGTATCAATTGATTGAAAGAAAGTGACACCAACGAGCCAGATATATTATGGATATTCAAAAAAAATCTCCTGGAATGGGTTATTGCCGCCAATACAGAAACAGTCCGAACATATTATTTTTATAGACAATATGTTCAGATTGTTTATTTTTAGATAATTAACTATTATAATTTTAATAAAATATTTGCTAGATTCTTTGTTGTACTTTCAATTAGTTTTATTATAAATTCATTATTTCTCTTTTGCTTCAATGTCTGAGGAGACTCAATACAAATAAATCCAATTATTTTATTTTTTCCATTTTTGCTTGTTTTTATCGGGAATACAATTGATGTGTTATATTTGTCTCTCCATAATTTATCACTTGAATTATACTTTTGTTCTATTTTATCGAACAAATCTAAATCTGTGACAAAAAAATATCTATTATCTTCAAACAAGATTGCACTATATTCGGTATTTTCGCTTAATAATTGTTTTGATGTGTCAATAGGTCGGCTGTTATGGTTTGTCATGACAGTGTAAACATAATTATCTGATATTTTTTTTATTTTAACATTAAATTCTATTTCCGGATATAGTTGTTCTAAAGATTCTGTTATTTTTACACAATACTCAAATAGAATTTGCTTTATTTTTGTTTTTCGTAACTTACGAATACCGGGCAATCTATATGTTCTGTTTGTTTTTAATTGATTTGCTTTTATTTTTTTAATTTCTGTTTTATTATTTATTTCTTTAATATTTTTATTGACTCGATTATTAAGATGTAAATGTTGTAAAAAATCATTCTTATAGATTTTTATTGTACAGAATATCTCTGTAAAGAGAATTATTATACCAAAAACTAATAAAAAAAAGTCTAATAATGTTAATATATCCATGTTAAATTCTCCCTCTGTTATAATTATTAATCTTCAGAATGTTTTGAAATTACTTTAATTGAAAAAATACAGCAAAACCAGGATGCAATGATAAAAGGGATTGATATTAAAAAGCCTTTGATTAAATGAAATAAAGAAGTATCACATCTGATTGTAGAGTACGAAACAGTCTGAAATATTATTAAAGCAATACAAAAGCATAATGCTTTAATTAAATCTATATCATTTTTATTTTTAATTTCAAATAAGTCAAATACTAATGGTACTGTTAAAGAAAATAAAGATAAAATTACTTCTCCTTGACCAAAAAGTTCGAATAACACAGGTTTTCCGTTATACCATCCAATAAAACATGTTAAAAATAAAGGAAGTGCACTACTTATTGATGTAAGTAATATCCACTTTGTTTTTATATTTTTATACCTTTTTGAAGTATTACCTTCAAATCTTATTGTTTTCTTTTTTAACATTTTTTTAAAAAATCCATTTATTTTATCCATAAATTTTCTCTCTTTCTTTTCTTTCTTTATTTAACAAACTTTTTAATAAAATGTAACATAATAAATAAAAAAACTCCCCCACAGTTCGCAATGAACCATGAGGGAGTAAAATTTCACCTGCCACTGGGCCGCGTCAGTCGAATGGGACGAGAAGTGCGAGCAGTCTTATTCAGTTTTATTAAGCTGTTTATAAATCTGATTACCATACACAGCAGCACCTGTGACGAGTATGCCCTGGATAGCTGACATCACAGTCCAACCACCGAGAGCCATTGCACCGAGGATGCCCAAGGGCAAGAGAAGCAGAGGAATGAATTTGTCCGGGATAAATTCAAGTTTCTTGAGGATCAGACCGAGAATCAGAAGCACAGGAATGAGAATAAGTGCGTTTTCGGTTATGTAAGAGAGTATTTCCATAGTTATTTCCTTTCTTTTAACAAACATAATTTAATGAAATATGTTCGTTAGAGTTTTTTTCGTTACGTGCATCTTTATCCGAAAAATGCACGTTATTTTTTAATTAAAAATTTGTGCCATTACAATTGCAACAAGTCCTGATGCAGCAGCACCAACCGCAGCCCACACGAATTTATCAACAATCTTCATCGGTCTGTCCTTAACCTCTTCAAGTTCATCGTGCACGTTGTTCAGGTCCTCACGCATGTGCTTAACCTCAACAACCATATCAGAAACGGATTGGGTAAGCTGCTCAATAGAATCAATGCGATGGTGTGCTGATTTTACACCTGCCTCGGCTTTTGTGAGCCTTTCCCAGATCTCCTTCTCGCTTTCGGGTGTCAAGTCTTCACCCCCGCTGCTTCCTGAAGAATTTTCTTCGCATCAGCGGCAGTGATTTTTCCGTCACCGTTCATATCTGCCGCTTTTTTCTGTTCTTCGGTAAGCGTTTCGAGTTCGGCACTTGCTCTGAGAACTTTTCGGGCATCGGAAGCTGTTTTTTTGCCGTCACCGTCAACATCACCTTTAACAGATTTCTTCTTGATGCCGAGATATGTATACCATGATTGACATGTTTTTTCATTATTGGTTTCATCAAACCAACTTTTATAACCTCTGACATCAACATGAACAGCAGAAGCATTATTAATTTTGCCTATGCCACCCATGTGAGCCAAGTCTTCAAGAGCACAGCATACTTCATTACTTGAATAATAACTGCCGTCTTGTTTCTGACATTTAATATCAGCTGCATTTCCTTTAGTGTGCTGACTGTTTTTGAAACTGCCAATTTTCACACAATAACTCGGTGTTCTGTAGCCTGAATTGATAGTAATTGACTTGCAATTGAGATATGCACGCAGTTTTTCAAGAACTTTAATAAGTTCAGTATTAATAAGAATTTTATCAGTTCCGTCCTTGCATCGAAACTCCCATACCGTGAAGTGTTCAGACAGCTTTACATTCTTATCTTTTGCATATGAATAAGTTTTTACAGCCATATTCATTCTCCTTTTTTTATTTTTTCATATTCTTCCTGTGTTATAGCTCCCGCAGAAAGAAGCTTTTCAAGATGTGACTGCTTGTACAGTCCGAGAGTGTAATAATATTTTATTTTCTCAAACATCGATATACTCCTCACCTGTCAGCACCTGATAAAGCAATGCTGCATTTTCTTTTTCAAGTTCTGCAATGCGTTTTTCTTTAGTTTTTTCATTGGCTTCGTTTTCAGTTTCAGCTTGCTTGATAAGCTCTGCAATTGCTGTGTCATATTCGTCTTTGCTTATTTCGATGAAGCCTTCTCGATTAACTTTTTCATTATACTCTTGATATGATGACACGATGTCGTTAAACATTTGTTTATAATAAAACATGCTTAATCACCCCCATGCCATCCATACATAAGGAATACCTGAAGCAAACTGACAACTGCTTCCCCAACCTGTTATACTTTTTGTTCCTGATGATAACCCTGCAGATTGAGTTTGTCCCGACTTCGCACCACTCGAGGAATCATAAATAAAGTGAGTGATATACGGATTGCTTGATGCTGATTTGTCGGAATAAACTCTCCATGTTGTGAGGATTCTGTAAGGCGAACCGGTTGCCGTTGTAGTAACTGCTGTTTTCGCATAAATCACCATAACTTTAGGAGTGAATGATAAGGCAATTGAAATTTTATCGATTGTTTGTCCCGTACCGGTAAATTGACCTGTAGCAAATTGACTCGTAGTTAAATCTGCATCATTTATATAGTCGTCAGGAATAGCATTGACAATAACCTGAGAAAGACCGTCATAACCATTATCAGGTGTAATGCTCTGAGCCGACTTTGTTGGAGTCGCAGACTTTGCCTGTGTCTTAAAGGTTGGTATTACAATACTATCAATACAATCAGGTAGATTTGCTATAAGTTGTTCACCGGGCACAGTAGCTCCTTTATTTTTGCATGCGGCAAATGCCTCCGAAGTCTTTGTTCTCAATCTATTTATTTGAAATTGTATACTCACATATACACCTCCGCTTAAAGAGCTGCAAGAGCATCTTCAATGTCATTTGTAAGTGATACTTTACCATTACCCGTGTGTGAACCTTTAGGAATAACATATTCAGTAATAGTCAAGCCATCAATAGTGGCAGATACAGCACCGTTGTTAATCATTGTACCGGCAACCGTTTTTCCGTCAGGTGTTACAATGATTTTGTTTGCAAGAACATCCTCTGCTGTAGCTGTAACACCCGATACATCCTGATATGCATTAGGAATAGCTTCAACATCGACCTGTAACAAGCCGTCAAAACCTGCATCGGGACCAACTGACTGCTGTGCTTTTGTGGGTGTTACGGTTTTTGATTGCAGTTTTGGTGCATTGTTGACATTTACAACAACCTTTTTTAACACCTTACCTGCATCGGCTACTATTTCACCGTTTGCAGTTGCTGTTTTTTCCTGTGGAACAACTTTTACTTCTCCACCTTTGTAATAGCCGGGAACAACAGGTGCTACAGAAGTTTCGGTATCAAGAGTCACATCAACTTCGCCATGGTTCTCAATAGACTCAATTGCATCCTGACAAGCTTCAAGATTTGCGGTTGAATCTTTAATCACCCCTAAGCTGATAAGTTTGGTTCTGATAGCATTTCTTGCTGATTGTATCCTTGAAATTTCTGTTGAAATACTCATTAGTATCATCCTTTCATATAGTAGCTAAAAGTGCTTCGATATTTCCTATTTCCATATGCACGGCTCCCGATGTGACAGGCTTTGTGTTGTCCTTTTCAACCTTATCGGCAGTATCAACCGACAAGACATTATTCTCGAATTTCAATCCGTTGCCGATTTCAACTTCATGTCCTGCAGTTCCACCCGGAAGCGTTGCCCTATATACATCTGCTCTTATTGTAGGTGATCGAATTTCTGCTTTTATATCTGCCATATCAACACCTCTTAACCGTCAATCTTTTTCTGTGTATGGGCGTATGTCTTCCTTTGTTTGCCCAATTTGCACAGACACAGTATTCGTAAAAGCTTTCGGATTCCCCCTCTTTTAAAAGGGATTGTGTGAAAGCTGAAGACAAATAAAAAGAAGCAGTATTGTTTTCAACCTGCTTCGCTTCTATTGTTATTTCTTCATTATCACCGTGAATGAGCATTTCGGCTGTGTCCTTTGCTTCAAATGTGCCTGATTCATTATCGAAAAGGAAATCAACATTCAGCGTTATATCATCACCTGCGATAATCTCTATGCTGTTATCGGGTAATATATTTTCGCACATATAATCACGCTCCTGTTTAAATTATGTGATAATCAAGATAAAGAGTTATGGTTGCTCTATCAGAAGCAACAGGCGCAACAACCATAATTTTGTCGTTGCCGTTTATACTCCACTCTGTGGGATAAATTGTGTCGTTTGTTTCAAATGTTGCATTTCCTGAAAAATCAAAAATCGTCACATATTTTTCAATTTCCAAAACGGTGCATTCGTTATCCTCAACAACTCCGTCATCTGGGCAAAAATCAATTTTCAGATATCCATGAATTCTTTTTCCGGTTATATATAATTTTGATTCTACAACTGATGATGAAGAGTTAACGGGGAATCTACCGAGTGAATCCAAAGGTTTACTGATAACACCTGATAATGCATCACTCAATACATCATCAATAATAGACATATTTTCATTAAAATGATTAATATCGAAACTGTCATTTTCTGAAGGCAGATTAAGTTTGAAATTATTTGTGTATTGCATAGTTTATTCTCCTTATTTCAGCATATTTAAAATCGGCAAGCTCTTTATATGTAGAATTGCTTACATCGTTGTAGGTTCTGAAGCCGTCAAATGTCCCGATTTCAAGCATTATATCGAGGGGCAGAATACGGTCAAGCATATCAGAAACAGCTTTATATACGCTTTCGGATGAAGTATTCAGCGCAACAGTCAATTTTGTTGCTACTCTGTAAAACGGTAATGATATAGGGGCATCCGGATTTTCAAATGCAAAAATTCCTCTAACAATTTTTATATCAAAATTGCCTTCCCCTACTATTTCAGCCAAAAACTCATTTAACTTTTGTTCGTTATACGGTCTTCTGTCCGAAACCTTTGTGTTTATAATCTGCAAAAGTTCATCTTTGTTGTCGGTCCTGTAGCAGTCGTAGCTTTTTGCAACACGAACAAGAAATTCCAACGGCGTTTTTTCACTGAGTACAACAGAATTTTTAACCTTTTCCACATCGGATTTTAATTCGTTCAGAGCTTTTGTAATAGCTCCGTTTACACCGTACAGAGCATCAAACTGTTTCAGTCCTGCAATAAATTCAGGCAAATATTTGAGTATGTTCATATTCTTACTCCTGTTCGACTGTTATATCTTCAAAAGATCGTTCATCGATAAACGGCACACCGTCAGTTGTGAAATCATATTTTATCGTACCTATAGGACCGTTTTCAGACCCGGCATCAAATTCACTGGAAAATACAGTTCCTGCTTCTTCGGTTTCGATTGAACTTTCAACATTACAGCCTGCAACACCGTCAACACTGAGAATGCGCTGTAACACTTCACTTGTTCTGAATGTCACGTTTTCATCACTTGCTCCCCATTCGTGAGCAAGTCCGAGAATATAATCCGTTAATGAATCTTTTACATCCGAATAAACAGTATCGGGTTCATATCCGTTTAATACCGTAATCGAACCTACAAAATACAACTGTGCTTTTTTTGCAGTTTGTGCTTCGGGGCTTTGTCCGATGGGAGCAGACTCCAAAATAACACCGTTAATTCTTTCAAGCAACTCGGCATCCGTCAAAGGCTTATACTCTGTATCAAGGACATGTATATAGAAATTAATATCGGTAAGAGCACGTCTTGTGCATCTGCATCCGCCTACACCGGGAATTCCCATTATCAATTCCCTGTATGCAGCTCTGTTTCCCGCAAAAGGAGCAGCAGCAACGCTTTCATAATACCTGTTTCGAAGCTCGTCAGCAGTTTCAGCATCTCTGCCGTAAAGAATTATATCTTTTATAACTGCAGAAGAAACAACCGTACTTTTGCTGTCATAAACGAGATTACCGCTTGCAATATTGCCTATTGCTCCGGGCGATTCACATTCAAGAAGATATTCTGAACCATCATCGGACTGTAAACCGTTCCAGATGAAATAAACATCATCAATAAAAAATCTGTCGCCTACAGATATATCACCGTCAACTGTTTTTATTTCTGCCAAAATTGTTGACTTTTCGGCTTCACGGTAATAAACACCTCGCTCTTTTTTTGCCTTTGTTATGAGATTACTAAGGCTCATTGTGTCAATATCCATTTCATTCAATACCGAATCAAGATCTGAATAAACATTTGCAAATTCATGTGCAACAGGACGAAGCATGTTGTATATTACAGACCCTTCACGTTTATCATGTAAGGAACTCACATCAGAAAGCATTTGCGCAAATATATTTTCAGCCGTTTTGTGTTCAAACATAAAGTTCAACCTCCTTAAAATCAAGTTTACCGAAAACCGATGTAACATTAAAACTGACCGTCACATTCGTTCTGTCTGTGTCAAAAACAAAACCGTATACAGCTGTGATACGGTCATCCTCAAGAAGTGTTTCTGTTATTGCAGAAGCTATTGAAACATATACAAGCGGTGCACTCTGACCGATAAGCTCATTCATCGGAAGTCCGTATTTTTCCGAATAAATGGGAAAAGCACCGCGTTCGGTCATCAATCGGCAATAAACAGATTGCCTTAAAGCCTCTATACCGTCTGTTTCACTTTGAACATGTCCTTTGTCAAAATCCATTTTATATGTAAGTGACGGCAATATTACTTCTTCTGCAACCTCAATATTTGAAATGGTTAAATCTGATACAGGAATCATGCAATCACCCCCACTATCAGATATTTCTGCCCGCCTTGTTTGCGAATTACAGCAACGGAATCACCAACCGAGATTTCGGATTTAATGTTGTGTGTCAACACGATAAGCTCTTCGGGAATATCCAAAGAATTTTCAAGTTTTATCGATACAGGGTTTACACTTTCTACCCTAGCATACATCAGATCACAAGGCTTTCGTGCATCATAAGCTTCAAGCGCAGCCCGTTTGATAAGCTGTAAAAACTTTTTCATGTCATGCAGAGTAAACACCTCCGTATAAGTTCATATCCATAAAATGAGAGTTCTCCGAAAACGTATGCTCAACCTTATCAACAACCATTTCATTTTGAATCTTTTTGCCGTTCCCCAGGTAAAAAGAAACCAACAAAGAAGAACCGCCACGTACATCAACATGTCCGAGGCAGTTTGTAATTTTAAAGGTCTGATTTGGACGGTTATAATATTTCAGCAGAGAATTTGCTTTTGATTTCAGAGCTGATGCACTGCTGTTTTCGTCACCGTCCTCCACATGCGAAAGTACACCCCATTTTGCTTGCGTCTTGCTGTCATTGGCGATGTACAGTTCACGTTCTCCCGTTTCTGAATTATCCTTTTTAATGATTATTCTGTTGTAAACTTCGCTGTCAATTGATTCTTTGAGATTCCACTTGCCTGTCACATCTTCATCGATAAGAATAGGAAGCATCATGTTTTCCATGTCTCTCAGGCAAATATTTCCAAAATCATCATACAGTACAAAATGTTTTCCGTTACTCAGAATAGTAAAGGTCGAAGCATTTGCACAAATATCAAACAGAGAACCGTCTTCAAGTCTTTTGGGAATTTTATAAATCGTATCTTCAATAATTCCTGTCTTAAAACCGTACTTTTTGCAAATGTAATTTTTAAGCATATCGGAATATTTCGCACTATAAACAAAACTGTCCTTGTTCTTGAAATACCGAAGCTGATCATAACAAGTAACATTCACCTTTTCTCTGTCGCTGTCCCTTTCAAGGGTAAATATGTAACCGAAAAATACTTTTTTGTTTTTATATCGAAACGCAACCGCATTACCCTCAGAAATATTCATTCCCTCAATATCAATATATGAAAAGGTCATTTTTCCCGGAGCTCCTGTTCTTTCACGGGTAACTTTGATTTCATCTGCAATATACGGTTTATAGATTTTATCATCGCCTTGAACAAGTAAAAACAAATCAGAATCAGCAACTTCCTGTGTTATTGATGAGGAAGATTTTCCGCTGATTTTTCCGACTTCACTTTTTATTACAACAGTTGATATTTCAATATTTTTCTTTTCATTCTGCTTTGAATCAGAAGAAGCAGACACTGAAGAGGTCGGAACTGTTCCTGTTGACACTTTGTTAACAGTGCTTGCTGTCTGAGACGAAACCGAAGCACCTTCAGGAGCAACACCACCGTTCCATCCCCACCCCAGATATCCGTTATACATGTTCTTTTTCAGATATGATTTATACACATGTGCAACAGGGTCATATATCAGACCGTTTCCGGCTGATAATGCAACGTGACCGTACAGCTTACCGCTGCTGTCTCTTCCTACACCGGTGAAATACACTGCAGCTCCTGCAGGCGGTTTCAGATCATTTGCGGTTCCCGGTTTAAGCCAGGCTTCCCGAGCCATTGCCGCTGTTCGTTTGGAAGCATATTTTCCCGTACCTGCCTCATATGCATGTGCAACAAATGACTGACATTTTCCCGACCATTTGGTTGATTTAACCTGTCCTTCAGCCCAGGCGAGGATCTTTTCAAGCTGTGACATTCATTCACCTCATTTTATAGCCGAATACGTTGCATTTTTCAAAGAAAATTCAACATTCTGTTTCAGGTTCAGAGAAACCATAACATCACGGCCGTACTTTTCAACATCTTCGTTGATTGTATAATCTTCTATGGTGCATTGCATCTTCGTGTTGTTCAGAAGAGTTAACCCCTTTTGACTTCGCAGAAGAATTTTTGCATCCATCGCTGTAATTTCACCGTCACCGTTAAAATCATAATCAAATTTTGTTCCGTATGAATACGGCAACATATCAGCTGAGAATTTCAGCAACTGTTCTGCAGAAATGGTGCGCATGGGCATTACCGTGAAAGAAAATGGTTTCCTACTTTTTTTAAGATTCTCAAACAAATCAAGATAATACTGAGGGCTTTTAAATCCGTTTTCATATCTTGCAAAACTGTATTCAACAGCAGGAAGCAGACAATCAAAAGAAACTTCTGTAAGTCCGGGACTTTTAAGAATGTTTATTTCACTTCCCGAAACCATATCAAATGTTTTGTTTCTGTTTTTTATCTTTGTTTTCATACTACCGGGAGTAACCGGCAGAAGAACATCGTCAATATAGAAATAGTTCGTCATTTTTCAAGTCCCTCCGCCGTTGTTACAAGTGCTTCCTGTAATTCATCAGTAAATGTGTTGATATAGCCGTCAATATCCATATCTGAATTAAGCGTTGCAGTCGAACTGAAATCAAGCTTAATTTCGGCTGTAGTAAACTTATTTACACTTTCCCTCTCTGCAATCTTGCGAAGCCATTTAAGTTCCTCGTCAGACATACCATTTATTGAGTCTTTGATGTCACCTGTATCGCTTACAATGTTCCCTAAACCTGTCTCAATAACGTCAAGACCATTATTGTCATTATTGACTTTATCTTCTGCTTGAGCTGTCTCAAGGGCATTTTGATATGCATCTTTTAATGTTTTTACTGATTCATTCCAATCAGATTTCAACTGAGAAAGCGTTAAATCACGCATTATCTGCGATGATATAATTTCATTTTCATATGCCGCAAGTTCTTCTGAGCGGGCTTGCTTTTGTGCTTCATTTTCAGCTGCAGCAGCTGTAGCAAAAGTTACTTCAGCTATAGCATCAATGGAAACACCGGGAATGGTATTAAGTTTTTCAATAAAACCATTGATAATGCCAATTGCACCGTTGACCATATTCTGTAGACCGGTCAGCGCACTTACCTTCATATCACCAATAAAATTAGAAATATTAACACCTGCTGTTTTCCAAGCAAGCTGAAATGCTTCAATCTTTGTAAGAATACCGTCAATGCAATAATAAAATCCGTATTGAAGAGCATTCATACTGACCTGAACAGCCAATTTGACTATTTCCCATGCATTTTTCAATCCGCCAAGAGACTGAATCCATTTGTATATCGCCGCTACAATAACACCTATAACTATTGCAATCCACACAAACGGATTTGCGAGAAGCGACACAACCAATGCACGATTTGCTGCAACAGCTAACCATTTAGCAGCTGTATAAAATCCCCAAGCAGTTGCTGCTATTGTTATCCCCACAGCCAATCCCGCAAGAACTGCTTTTACAGTGTCAGAATGTTCGTTAAGAAATGATATTGCACCATTCAACGTCTGCGTTACAGTCGCCAGTATTGGCAATGCACCTTCGGCGAGTGTTGCAGTGAATGACGTCCAATTCTCTTCAAGAAGTTTCGTTTGATTGGCGTAAGAATCCGATGTTCTTGCAAAATCCCCTTGTGCATCAGCTGTTGCGGAAAGCAAATAATTATACCGAAGAATTGTTTGCTCTCCTTGTGTCATTTCGGAATATGTTTCTGAAATTCCTTGTTTAAGAGCATATGCTTCAAGATTTGCAACAGACATATTTATACCGAGCTGCTTCAGCGGTTCTGTTTCTCCGGAAAGTCCCGAACGAAGCTTGTTGAATGCTTCTTCACCCGAAAGATTATAGAATGATGCCATATCACCTGCTAACTCCGTAACAGTCATAGACATTTTCATTGCTGAATCTGATGCAAGACCGCTTGATTTCAGCATTGCACCCATTGTACCTGCATACTGCTTTGCAGATAATTCATTCAAACCGAACGCATCAAGTGTTGTAGTTGACCATTCATCAATAATGTTTGAAGATCCACCAAATGTCACATCAACAACGTTCTGCACCTCTTTCAGATCGGATGCTAATTCGACAGCCTGTGATGCAGTCTGCATAATTTCCGACCCGATTTTATAAAGTCCGAGTGCTGAAGCAACTTTGCTGAATGTAGATTTTAATGTGTTTGCAGAATTAACGCCTTGATTGATACTATTGTTGAATTTCTGCTGTTCCTCATTGCTTTCGCTTATTTCGTTTTGAACTTGCTGCATTTCTGTTTCTGCCTGTGCTATTGTTTCGTGAATCGAATCAAAGCCTGAAGCATCAAAGCCGTCAACAGATGACTGCATATTATAAACCGTGCTTATTGTCATATTCATTGCGGAGATAATATTATTAAGAATCGGTGTCATTTTATCCGCAAGCATAATAGATGCACCGTAATTTGTCATTCAATCACCTCTTTACTTTTCTGCATTTTTTATTTTATCTGCTTCTTTTTTCTTTTCTTCCGCATATTTTTGTTCGCAGGCTATAACAAAAGCTTTTTCCTGCCTGTTCATTTCTAAAAAAACTGAGGGAAGAATATGAAGCCGCATTAACGCAAAATATGCACAATTGGCTTCAGGATCCCCCTCATCAATCAGTTTTTTGCTTCTGCTATTTCCTCATCCATTGAAGATGAAATACCACTGTATGACTGTATAAACTGAAGCATTTTTGCATACTCATCGGGATTGTCAATCATTTCTACGATGAGTTCCTGAGGAGTATGTACACCATAGCTGTCCTGAAGCTCTGCATCGTAAAGATTCGGGGATACAACTGCTGCACAGATAAGCGAAGGCACATAGTCTTTTGTAACCTTCTGACGGTACATACCGGGTTTTCCGGGAACAGGAATTTCAATTGTATTCTTTTCTCTGATAGCTTCAGATTCCTTTGTGGTCAAAGGCTTTATTTCCCATTCAAGCGGCTTGCCGTTTTCATCACAAAGGGATGCAGTGGCAGGATAGAATGTATTCTCCTTAACTGCCTTGTTTTTCTTCATAAATCTTTCAAATGACATAATTAAAATCCTTTCTTTATTTAAAAATATAAAGGTCTTGCTTGTAAGATAAAAAATAGCAGGGAGCTTTTTACGGCTCTCTGCTTGTTTTTACCTTAAAAGTTACATATAACCGGGTGCCTTATACTTTGCAGCACTTGAATAGTCCATAGCATAAGCTGTGATTTTCTGTTCAATGTAATCACCGTCAGCTTTGAGCATAGAAAGAAGAACATCACCGTCAATAACACAGTCGTTATAGATTTTAGAGCTTCTTCCCATAGCAGATGCAGGGTCCTCATTGCTTACCTGAAGGTCGAATGTGGGGAGAACACCTGTATTCTTGAATTCTGTAACAATGTCGTCAAAATGCTCACTGCACTTGTAAACGGTCATTGTAATTTTAACTTCCATTCCGACAGGCTTTCTGCCTTTTACTGTTCTGTTGAGCATCGGAACTTCTTTTGTTTCTATATTTGCTGTAACTTCACAGTCTTTTGCATTGAAATAAGAATATCTGTTTCCTTTAACCGTAACATATGCTTCTCCCCACTTCGAGGAAGGAGCATCCTGAGGATCAAAATATGTGTTCATCTTCATAGTTTATTTCTCCTTTCTGTCAGTTGATTACACAGGTCAAATAGAGTTTTTCCATTGTGCCGATAACGACAATTGCACATCTGAATACGATACTGCCCTTTTCGTTGCCTGCTTCAACGATAATATCTGCATCGTCAAAATCTTCTATCGCATGAATGTTGACCAAAGACTTTAAAATACTGCGGATATCGCCCCAGAAGCTTTCTCTGCCTGCAGCATCATTCTGTACCTTGCCGAGATATTTGTTATTGAATACAGATGCAGCATCCGTTGCAATCTGATCGGCAACCCTTACAGTCTGATTGGATTTGAATATATCACCTTTTTCATCAGATACAGATGTAAGAGAGTTGATATCAGCAAGAACACGCAGTTCATCGCCAACCTTGTGAAGCACAAATTCGCCGTTTTCAATTGCTTCTTCAAGCTGTGCCTGAGTGTAATCGGCTTCAATTTCGAATTCACCGTCATAAACCATATTAAGAGCTGACTTATTAACAGCAATACCGGCTTCAACACCGAGTGTCCAGTATACAGCTTCGGGCTTGTTCTTAACATTGACAGTACCTTCAAAATCGGCTTTTGTGCTGTAAACAATAACGCTGAATTTTTTGCCGTAGTCGTTTCGCATTGTCTTGCCGAATTCCGAATAAAGCTTATTGATTGTATTGTCTGAGCTTACAACACCGATTGCATTGAAAGAGTATCTTTCCATCTGTGTGAGGAATGATTCATGTACAAGTTCAGTACCGTTTGCACCGCCTGTCATTGCTTCGCCTGCATTTTCGGCAAGTGCAGCATCCTTTTTGAACACAACAAAATCATTGTCGGTAAGTTCTGTTGCAGATGCTACTGTCTGCGCATCAACAAGAGCTGTACCGAGATATGTATTCACAACAAACTTTTCGGCATTGTCAACATCAGCAGATACGGCAATTTTGATATCGTTACCTCTTGTGCCGCTGAATTTTGCAGTACCGAAAGTGTTCGATGCCTTTGCACCGCCACCGTTAAGGCGGTAAAGGAGCACCTTTCTTGCATGTTTGAACACATCACGAAGGCCCTTAAGGCTTTCATCTGTTGCGTTATAACCGAAAAGAACACGGGAATTTTTGATAAAGTCACTGTTTGTAATTTCGATTACCTTGTTTTCTTCACCCCAGTCAAGTTCAAGACCGATAGCAGCAACACCTCTGTCAGAAGCTGATGCAGAAGCAGCCGCTGCGGAAACCGTATTGACATACGCACCGGGCAAAGCTTTGTTCTGAGTTATAAATGTACCTCCGCCGAGACCCATTTACTTTTCCCCCTTTGAGAATTTATTAAGCAGTTTTTCTGCTTCTTTTATCGTGTATTTCTTATCATCGTCAAGACACGCTGCAAGAGCGTATTTGCGATGCTTAAAATGTTTTGAATTAACAAGCTGTTCCTTTGTGAAAGTCGGCTCAGAAGTTTTTACAGCAGGCTCTGCCGACATTTCATCAGATGTTTTCTTCTTTGACATGAACATCCCCCTTTAAATCTGTCATTTTTATGATTTCTTCGGTTGGCTCTTCAATGGTAAGCATTCTGTATGTTGCAAAAAAACTCAACACTTCATCGGTTGTTTCCGAATGAATATCAACACCTCCGACAAGACATCCGTTCACCGTGATATACTCAAGCAGTTTATAGAGCTTTTCCTCAACCTCGGCACACTCTGCCTTCGGCTCGTCCGAATCGGGAATATACTGAACACACATTGAATATCTGGCGTTCCAACGTCTGCCGACATGACGGATATCAGATACATTTATCGGAAAAACAAAAAAGCAAGGAGTGTCGAGTCCCTGCTTTACCTCTTCAGTCTGTATATCCGAATAGGGAAAGTTTGCATCAAGTATTTCTGCAATACCGTCAATGATTTTCTGAACAATCATCCGAACACCTCTTTCATCATTGCATCAACATTTTTCTGTATGATCCTCGGAGCAATCCGCCTGAGGTCGTTAAGCGATTTTGTAAGCATAAAATAACCTTTTACCCAACTTACCGTAAGTTTTCTGTCAATAGCAGGAACATACCTTCCCGGAGTCTGTCTGTGACCGTACTCAACATAAGGAGCATATTCAACAGGATTGATAAGCTCGCAAACATAGTTGTTACCGAAATAATAAGGTCCCCGAATAATCCATCCTCTGCGAAGAGTTCCACCTTGTTTATCTGACATAACAAGAAAATACTGTTCTCCGTCAAACTCAAGGTCATAAGTATCATCATAATTCCCCACGGGAGTCCGTTTCTTTGTCATTGCATAAAGCCTTGACACAAGGTCCTTTGCACACTTTTCTGCAGTCTGAGGTGCTTTTGTCTGCAGCTTCTGTAAATCCCTCTGAAGATTTTCAAAACCACGCATATCAAGAGACATCAGGCATTCTCCTCAAAAAGCTCAAGCGGAATTTCCTGATGTGTTCTGTACACCGCAGGAAACCCGCTTCTTTTATATTCAGTGGTTCTGCCGTCATGGGTAACGGTGATTTTTGAGCCTGCCTTTATATCGATGTCGGGAGAAATGAACAGCGTGATAATCTGTCCGATTTTCGTTACTGTTCCTGTTCCCGATGCAGAGTTTACAGTTTTAAAAGACAATCTGCAAGGCTCATCGGTATACACTACCTTTTCACGTAATGCTGTTGTCTTGTTACTTTTTTTATATTTTTCGTATTCCGTTACTGTACAGTTGTCAGTATATGTTTTTTCGATTGCCCTTCGGTGTGTATTTTCAATCATACAAATGTCACCATCCTGTATCGGTTAAGTGCCTTTTTATACTTTGCGATAACCTCTTCAGCTTCACTGTCCGATAAAGGAGTGAATGATGTGCTTGTATCACCGACTTTGACATTATTTACGACCACAGGGACATCACCGCTGCCATACTGTTCACGGCGAAGAATATCGGCAGCGATTCTGAGTGTTGTATTTTCAAGACCTTCAGGAATCTCATCAATATTGCAATAATTCTTCACTGCTTCTTCAGCCGATGAAGCGGCAAACTTATACACATCATCACAAAAAGAATATCCCGTAATCTTTTTAAGCATGCCGATATTCATTTTTTACACCTCTCAGCCGATAAGGAATTTGAAAGCAACCATGGGGATTGCCTTATGCTCGAAGACTCTCTGCCAGTTCTGTGCATTTGCGAGTTCTTCTCTTGTGGGAGTTTCGACTTTTTCTCTTACCTTATTCTGCCATGCAACTCCACGGGGATGAAGAATAAATGTCTTACGGTTGATAAGATAATCAACACCTGAGCCCATCTGCTTGTTACGGTCTGTTTCTGTGGGAACAAAGCCGACGGGATTACCGTTACCGAGAGCAACAGCACCTTCACCAAAGATGTACATTGTGTGCACCTGACCTGCACTTGTGTTTTCAATGGGACAACTGTCATCTGTGATAACGCCTCTGCCCTGATAATGATCGAATTCTGCGTTATTTGAGCCCTTTTCTGTAGAAACGATATCAAGCTTTTTAAGATATGTCTTAGCAGCTGAATCCATTACCATACCGGTAAGTGAATCCTGAGCATCACCGAGAAGCTGAATTGCATCAAGTACAGTGCTTGCACTTGCCTTCTTTGCCGCAGCAGATGAAGCAGTTGTGATGTCAAGAATATGCTCCGCAAAAGGTGTTTTTGCTGTTGCACCTTCGTCTTCAGGTGTGTATGTACCGAAAACACCCTTAAGAATTGCGACAAGCTCCTTCTGCATCTGGCGTGACCAGTATTTTGCAACAAGGTCACCGATAGCCTTCATGGGGTCTGCACCGGAGAGAGCTGCTGCAAGGTCTGTTGCTGCCCACATCTTCGCTCTGCGGATTGTGGTTGAAACATCCTTGCTTGATGTAATCTTTTCTGCTGTAAGCTTTACATCTTCAAATACAGGCTCAGCATCACCTGTAAGGTCTTCGAAGAAAGGCATGTTGTGAATGGGAGCTGCCTCTG
>JAZOUN010000156.1:0-1867 GCA_045658165.1 Acutalibacteraceae bacterium | reverse complement strand
ACAACTTGTGAAAACATAATATTAAGTAATTTGTATTCTGCAGAAACATAATCAATATAATGTGCCGAAAGCCGCCTTTATTTTCAAAGGTGGCTTTTAAATTTTATGATGCGGATTTGATGATTCGGCACTCCGCAATCTGCTGTCTTTTTTTGAAAAAATTATTAAAAAAACTTCCATTTCTGCACTAAAGTACAATGTGCAAACCGAAAAAAGGTGATAAAATTACGATGTAAGAATGTATACTGACGAAAGTATACCCATTATGAACAACACGAAAGGAGAAAATTTCTGATGAAAATTTTCAAAAAATCATTCGCAGTGATGCTTTGCCTTCTTATGGTAATGAGCATTATTCCTCTTTCTGCAAGTGCAGCAGAACCGACTGGTTTGTATTACAAGGGTGCAGATGTTAGTATAGGAATGTATTATGTTCCCGGAAGCACCACACCATTATCCAGTAAACCCGCAACCGACAAATATATGTATTATAAATCATACAATGAACTTGTGTTGCATAATTTCTCTGATTATGCGGATTCTTCATCAAAAATAGTCACAGCTGATAGAAATTATTATGTAGGCACAATAACATTTTTCGGCAATACTGATGATTTTAAAGTGACATTAGAAGGTGTAAACGCATTAACCGGTAAAAACGACATCGCGGTATTTGAAATGAGAAATTCTTCTCTGACGATCACCGGCTCGGATAACGCATCTCTTGTTTGCAACTCGTTGGTTGCTAATCAGGGAATTAAAATCACGAATGTCAATATATCTTCTAATAACACACAAGCAATTATTACCAGTAGTTTAAATAATGACGTTGTTTTTGAAAATTCAGTTCTGAGCAACCTTAATTTTACTGGTGTAAATTCTGTTGTTATGAAAAACTGCACGGCAAGCGGTATTAAAATAACATCATATTGTGGCGGTGCCCAAATAGACAACAGCACTTTTAACGGCAGTGTGATCGGCGGTAAAAATTTTTATAAGTTTGATACTTCTGACAATATAACCGGCACAATGCAGCTTGGCAGTAACTCAGCAGTTACTTATAATAAAGCGCAAGCAAATACTCATCTCTTATCCGGTGGTACTGTTACTTTTGATTTAATAACCTCTGCCGCAGCAGAATATTCAATCACTGTTACAAACGGCACAGCTTCACCTACAAAGGCTAAAGCAGGCGAAACAATCACTCTTACTGCAAATGCAGCTCCCGAAGGTACGGTGTTTAATAAGTGGGTTGTAACAGGTGCAACAGTTGCGAATGCAACTAGTGCAACAACAACTTTTGTTATGCCCGAAGGGAATGTATCTGCAACTGCTATATATAAAGAAAAGACTGTTACTCCGCCTTCACCGGATGATCCTTCACCTGATGTTCCTTCGACAGGAAATTCATCGCTTTCAATTGCAACTCCCAGCCAAACAAATATTAACTATAAAGACGGAATCGTCCTTCACGCAACTGCTCAGAATCTTCCTGCAGGAGCAAAAATTGAATGGAGTGCAAATAACAATAATTTCACAACAACAGATGATTCATACGGCAGTCTGACTGCAATTTCAAACGCAAATGGTGCTACCGTTTTCACCGCAAAAATCAAGCTTACAGACGGTACATACGCCAAGGGTGCTGATGGTAACGAAATCAAAGCTGAAGTTACCCTCAATTCAAAAGCAGGTTTCTTCCAGAAGATTATCGGCTTCTTCAAGGGTCTGTTCGGACTTACAAAGATTCACGAATAAGATGTTAAAATATGTAGGGCGGCTTGCCCACAAGCCGCCGCAAACGTCAGTATCATTCAACGGCGGGATGAGGGCATCCCGCCCTACACAAACAAATTTGGCGGCAGAG
>JAZOUN010000155.1:0-6422 GCA_045658165.1 Acutalibacteraceae bacterium | reverse complement strand
GATGTCATCGTTGATCTTTCTGCCGTCATCGTAGTACTGAGTACAAGCTTCTGTTGAGATTGTGAAGCCCTGGGGAACGGGAAGACCGATCTTTGTCATTTCAGCAAGGTTAGCACCCTTACCGCCGAGAAGCTCACGCATTGATGCGTCGCCCTCTGAGAACAAATAAACAAACTTTTTGCTCATTGATTTTTCCTCCATATAAATAATAAAATTAAACAAACTCAAAAAACTGTATAAAAACAGTCTTTATCAAAGCAATTATAACAGACAATAACTCAAAAATCAATAAAAAATGAAAAATACATTGATAAAAAATGGATTGAAAAGCATTTCTTTTCGGCTAAAATGCTAAATTTCTGAATCCTGATGAAACTGATATCTGTCAATTGTGCTTTTAATATGTTTTGAGAATAATAATCAATAAAAAAGGCCCGGTAAAACCGAGCCTTTAAATACGGATTTATTCTGTTGTGTAGTTATCAAAGTAGCCCTGGATGAAGACGATGGGAGTACCCTTGTCGCCTGAGCCTGATGTGAGGTCACAGAGAGAACCGATAAGGTCAGTAAGCTGACGGGGTGTTGTGCCCTCTGATGCCATCTGACCGAAAAGGTCACCGTCTTTTTCTGTGATTTTTTCCTTGATAGCTGCCTTGAGTTCATCACCTGAAAGGTCTGCAAAGTCATTATCAGCAAGGTACTTGAGCTTGAGTTCGTTGGGTGTGCCTTCAAGACCTTTTGTGTAAGCAGGAGAAACGCAGGGGTCTGCAAGTTCCCAGATCTTACCTACGGGATCTTTGAATGCACCGTCGCCGTAAACCATAACTTCAATATTCTTGCCTGTTGCAGCAAGAAGCTTGTCATGAATTGCGTCTACGATAGGCTGACAATCTCTGGGGAAGAGTTTTACCTGATCTTCAGTTGCCTTGTTTGAACCGAGAAGACCGTATTCTGCATTATAACCGCTTCCGTTAACGGGTGCGTTGAGGATATCATCAAGACCGAAAACGATGTCTGCACCTGCAGCCTTGAGAATTCTCTTTGTTCTCTGTCTTGTGTGGATGTCACAGCAAAGAACATTCTTTGTATAGTTGAGTATTGATTTTGCGTTGTTTGCGAAAATAATTTCGCATTCTGCACCGCATTCACGGATAAGTTCCTCATAATAAGCAACGTAATCCATACCTGTGAATCTGTGTTTTACATAACCGAAAAGTTCACGGTATTTTTCAAGAGAAAGAACGTCTGTGTAAGGATTTACACCTTTTTCATCAACAGCATCAAGGCTGATAAGGTGATTGCCCACTTCGTCTGAGGGATAGGAGAGCATAAGAACAACTTTCTTTGCACCTTTTGCAATACCTCTGAGACAGATTGCAAAACGATTACGGCTGAGAATGGGGAAAATAACACCAACTGTTTCACCGCCGAATTTTGCTTTTACATCTTCTGCGATATCATCAACTGATGCGTAGTTACCCTGTGCTCTTGCAACAATAGCTTCTGTCATGGCAACGATGTCACGGTCGTGGAATTCAAATCCTGCATCTTGCGATGCTTCAAGAACTGAATTTGTTACGATGTCTACAATATCGTCACCGTTTCTGATGATGGGAGCTCTTACGCCACGGGATACTGTACCGATAGTACGGCTCATATTCAACATCTCCTTTTAGAGAAAAATATACTGAATTTTTGCTGACACAATATTATACAATATCATTTATCGTTTTGCAATATTTTTTTAGAAATTTTAGTCCGGAAATTTAATTATATTTTGGTAAATAATCACCATGTGCGTCGATAAGGTCGTCAACCATTTTCTTGATTGTGTCGATATCAAGTTCACTTGCTGTGTGAGGATCAAGCATAGCAGCCTGATAGATGTGTTCTTTCTTTCTTGTTGCAGCAGCTTCGATTGTAAGAAGCTGAACATTGACATTTGTCATATTCATTGCAGCACACTGTACGGGAAGAGCACCAACATGGCAGGGGTGAACACCGTAGCCGTTGACAAGACAGGGAACTTCAACACAAGCATTTTCGGGAAGGTTTGTGATAAGATGTCCTGTGTTGAGAACATTACCGCCAATCTGGTCGGGCTTGCCTGTAACGATAGCTTCCATAATTCTTGAAGCGTATTCGTTTGAACGGTTGTGTTCTTTTACACCGTTTGCAAGCATTTCTTCATATTCCTTCTTCCATCCTGCAATCTGATTTACGCAGCGTCTGGGATATTCGTCAAGAGGGATGTTGTATTTTTCAATAAGCTCGGGATATTTGCTCTTGATGTAGAACATGTTGTATTCAGCATTGTGTTCACTTGACTCTGTGCAGTAGTAGCCGAAATGCTTGATGTATTCAAGACGGACTTTGTTGCCGAATTCGGGATCAGCAATTTTTTCGTCAATTTTTGACTTGATTTCGGGATAAAGGTCGTTGCCGTCCTTATCCTTGATTTCAAGAAGCCATGCCATGTGGTTGATACCTGCGATAAGTTCTTTTCTTCCCTCGAGCTTGTCTTTCATATCAAGCTGATTGAAAAGATCCTCTGAACATGTCTGAACGCTGTGGCAAAGACCGATTGTTTTGATGGGAGTGTATCTCTGCATATAGCCTGAAAGCATTGCCATGGGGTTTGTGTAGTTAAGGAAAAGAGCATCGGGACATACTTCTGCCATATCCATTGCAAAATCATGCATTACGGGGATTGTTCTGAGTGCTCTCATAATGCCGCCTATGCCGAGTGTATCACCTATTGTCTGACGGAGACCGTATTTCTTGGGTACTTCAAAGTCGATGATTGTACAGGGGTCATAAAGACCTACCTGAATGGCATTGATAACGAAATTTGCACCTCTGAGAGCATCTTTTCTCTGTTCAACACCCAGATAGCATTCAATTTTACCGCAGTTGCCCTTTGTAGCTCTCATAGCTTCAAGGATAACACGGCTTTCTTCAAGACGTTTTGCGTCAATATCATAAAGTGCAAAAGTGCTGTCTTTGAGCGCTTCTGTGCACATACAGTCGCCGATAACATTTCTTGCAAAAACGGTGCTGCCTGCACCCATAAAAGTTATTTTCATAAAATTGTCTCCTTGGCTTTTTTTTTTGTAATTGTAACACATATATTTATAAACAGTCAATATAAAATATATCAATTCTGCATGAATCCGAAACAAAAAATGATGTTTCAGTTGTATGATTGTTGCAAAAAAAGCGGTCACAACAGATTGTTGTAACCGCATAATTATAATTTATCTTATACCGAAATTTTCGATAACGTAGTCCATATCCTTGTCGCCTCTGCCTGAGAGATTGATAAGCACTGAACCGTGATCCATTCTCTGTGCAAGCTTCATGCCGTATGCAACTGCGTGTGAGCTTTCAATGGCAGGAATGATACCTTCAAGACGGCTGAGTTTGTAGAATGCATCTATTGTTTCTTCGTCATCGATAACGTCATACTTGACTCTGCCGATTTCCTGGAGGAATGCGTGTTCGGGACCTGATGAAGGATAGTCAAGACCTGATGCAACTGAATAAACGGGAGCAGGTTCACCGTTTTCATCCTTGAGCATGATTGAATTGAAGCCGTGCATGATACCCTCTGTGCCGTATTTAAGACTTGCTGCGTGACCACCGAGTTTGGGACCTCTGCCGAGAGGCCCGATGCCGTAAATGTCAACAGGGTCATTGAGGAAACCTGCAAAAAGACCTGCAGCATTTGAACCGCCGCCGACACAGGCAACGATTGCGTTGGGAAGATGACCTGTCATTTCAATAAACTGATCTCTTGCTTCAATACCTACAACACTCTGGAAGTCACGTACCATCATGGGGAAGGGATGGGGACCGAGAACTGAACCGATGCAGTAGATTGAATCGTTATATTCTTTGCTGTATGCGTCAAAAGCTGCGTCAACAGCTTCTTTGAGTGTCTGAAGACCGTGAGTAACTTCAACAACGTTTGCACCGAGAATCTTCATTCTTGCAACGTTTGGAGCCTGCTTCTTGGTGTCAACTGGACCCATGTAAATATCACATTCAAGGCCGAAGTAAGCAGCAGCAGTTGCAAGAGCAACACCGTGCTGACCTGCGCCTGTTTCTGCAATAACCTTTTTCTTGCCCATATACTTTGCAAGAAGAGCTTCACCCATGCAGTGGTTGAGCTTGTGAGCGCCTGAATGGTTAAGGTCTTCACGCTTTGCGTAAAGCTGAACCTTGCCGCCCAGCGCATCTGAAAGTCTTTCAAGATGTGTTACGGGAGTGGGTCTGCCCTGAAATTCTTTTCTGATTCTGCGAAGCTCTGCAATGAACTTTCTTGACTGACAGATTGAGTAATATGCTTCTGTGATTTCAGCCATAGCAGCTTTGAGCTTGTCATCGATGTAAACTCCGCCGTATTTACCGAAGTAACCGTCTTTATCAGGATAGTTGTTGAAATATGTATCAAAATTTACGCCGTTAAGATTCATAATAAAACCTCCGTTTAAATATAAAAAGTCCTTAACAGAAATCACTTTCTGTCAAGGACGAATAAAAAGCTTATCCGCGGTGCCACCTTGATTTACGGACTGACCGTACTCTTACGGGATACCATCATATCCCCGACAGCTGACGTGTGTCTGACGTTGCAGCATTTGACTGCACCCTCCGCGGTCCATTTGACAAATGTTTCTTACCCTTTCTCAGCAACAGGGCTCTCTGTGAAGGCTTATCTGCCTTTATCTCCGCTTCAACGGTTTATATATCTGATTGGCTGTATTATATCATTGAAAAAACATTTTGTCAATATATGATTATATGAAAAAAACAGGCATTTCTGCCTGTTTTATCAGTCGTATCAGTAAAGAATATCGATGGAATCAAGACCTGATGCAACACGAAGAACCATTCTTGCATCAATAGCAGTAATCTGACCGTCACGGTTTACGTCAGCAAGTTCTTCCTGTTCCATTGTGAATGTGATGAGATCTGCAGCTCTGCGGAGAATAAGTCTTGCGTCTGCTGCGAGAATGTGTCCGTCACCGTCAACATCACCCATGCCGATTTCCATTTCATCGGGATGAGGTTCTGTGTTTTCGGGATTCTGAGTTGTGAGAGACTCTGTGTCAAGATCGAAAAGGTTGCCGAAAACCTTGAGAGGATCATAAGTGATAACAAGGTCTTTGTTTGAAGTGATTAATGAAAGGTAATCACTGATTGATTCAACCATGCTCTGAATAAGCTGCTGTGACTTTTCCTGACCCATTGCCTGAAGACTTTCGGGGTTCATTGTAGCAACCATCTGCATTACGAGGTTTGTAATGTCGATAACAGCACCTGATGAGAGAAGCTGCTGAACAATATCGGAAGTCAGAAGAGAGCTGATGTCAAAACCTGAATCGTCTTCTGCCATAACCGGTGTCATACATGATACGCAAAGTATCATACTCATGATGAGTGCAATAATTTTTTTCTTCATAAGAGAAACGCTCCTTATAAAATATTATTATTTGTTAATTTATGTAAAACCGCAACGGCAGTTTAACCTAAGTGTGAAACAACTCTTCTGAGAGTGTTGAGGCCGTAAGTTGTTCCTGTAATCTGATCTTCAATGCCTTCGAATTCAACTGTAATATAACCGTTGTATCCGTTTGACACAAGAGTTGCAATGCACTGATAAACGGGAACATCACCGTGACCGATGATTGCGCCTCTGAGATATGTGCCGCCTCTTGTTTTGAAGAAACCGTCACACATGAACGGTGCATTACCGCTTTTTTTGTGGAAATCCTTTGCATGTACGTGGAATGCGTAGGGAGCAAGTCTTCCCACTGCTTCGGCAGAATTCTCATCTGCGCACATGAAGTTGCCTATGTCAACAAGCAGACCGAAATTTTCATTTCTTACTCCGTTGACTATCTTTTCAACACGCATACTTTCCTGACAGAAGTAACCGTGATTTTCGATCATTGTTCTTATGCCGAAAGTTTTTGCATATTCTGTAACTTCACGGCAACCTTTTATAATCAGCTCAAGAGCATCATCAAAACCTTTGAAGCCTCTTGTTTCGTTGTCATAACCTCTTGTTGCGTCGTGTCGCATTAGTCTGACACCGAGTACGGAAGCAATTTCAACTTCAGCTTTAAGACGTTCAATTTCCTTTTCGATGTTTCCGTCGGAACCGTGAATGAAATCTGCACCTATTGTATAACTGACAGGTTCAATTCCGCATTTCTGACATTCGTCATGCAGAATTTTTGCATATTCTTTCT
Source organism: Acutalibacteraceae bacterium (assembly GCA_045658165.1). GTDB lineage: Bacteria > Bacillota > Clostridia > Oscillospirales > Acutalibacteraceae > UBA1081. The sequence continues at coordinate 162 of JAZOUN010000155.1, read as the reverse complement.
TGGTCATTCCGTCGGGAGTGCTGAATTCTACAAACTCAATGCCGTCGAATCCTGTTTCTTTTGCAAGAGCAATACACTCGAGCAATGTTTTTTCACCTGATCCGATCAATCGGCAATAGCTGTATGTGCTAACGGAAAATTTCATTTTTTATCCTCACTTTT
>JAZOUN010000154.1:0-5540 GCA_045658165.1 Acutalibacteraceae bacterium | reverse complement strand
CATCAGCAAGAACCATGTCGGCAACATTCTTTGTAACGTCAGTACCGGTAATACCCATACCGACACCGATATCGGCACTCTTGATAGAGGGAGCGTCGTTAACACCGTCACCTGTCATAGCTGTGATATATCCTTTTTTCTTCCATGCTGTAACAATTCTTGTCTTGTGTTCGGGCTGTACACGAGCATAAACAAATGTGTTTGTTACAACGCTGTCAAATTCTTCATCAGTGAGTTTTTCAAGCTCTGCGCCTGTCATTGCGTTCTTTTCGTCAGAGATAATGCCAAGTTCCTTTGCGATTGCAACAGCAGTATCTTTGTGGTCACCTGTGATCATAATGGGTGTGATACCTGCGCTTCTGCATTCATCAATAGCAGCTTTAACTTCGGGACGAACGGGGTCAATCATACCTGTAAGACCTACAAAAACAAGTTCTGTTTCAAGATCTGCAGGCTCTGTTGAAGAGGGAAGTTCGGGATATTTTTTCATGGCACAAGCAAGAACACGAAGAGCCTTGTCTGCCATTCTCTTGTTTTCTTCAGATATCTTTGCCTTTACTTCATCGCTCATGGGAACGACTTTACCATCGATCTGAGCGTATTTACAAAGACTTACAACAATATCGGGAGCACCTTTTGTAAACTGAACAATGCCGTTTGCAGTCTTGTGAAGTGTTGACATCATCTTTCTTCCTGAGTCAAAGGGAGCTTCAGCAACACGGGGCATCTTTTCCATAAGATCGTTCTTGTTAAGACCGAGTTTGATAGCAAAGTTTACAAGAGCAGCTTCTGTGGGTTCACCTGTAACAGTACCGTCACTGTTTACGGTAACGTCAGTACAAAGTGACATCATTGTTGCAAGATTCTTTTCATCTTCACAGAAAGAATCAACAACAGTCATAACGTTCTGAGTAAGTGTACCTGTTTTATCTGAACAGATTATCTGAGCACAGCCGAGTGTTTCAACAGCTGTAAGCTTTCTGATAATTGCATTTTTCTTGGACATTGTTGTAACGCCCATTGAAAGAACGATTGTAACAACAGCAGCAAGACCTTCGGGAATAGCAGCAACTGCAAGTGATACAGCAACCATAAAGAAGTCAAGAACTGTGTGAAGTCCGAGTTCTCCACCGCCAACGAATGTTTTTACAAGCTGGAAGCCAAAAATGAATACACATATACCTATAACAAGGAATGTGAGAGTTTTGCTGAGCTGTGAAAGTTTTTTCTGAAGGGGAGTTTCGCCTTCTTCAGCAGTTGCAATAGCATCTGCAATTTTACCCATTTCTGTATCCATACCGGTTGCTACGACAACAGCTTTACCTCTGCCGTATACGAGTGTTGAACCCATATATGCCATGTTTTTTCTGTCACCGAGAGGAACAGCTTCTTCTTTTTTTCCGTTGATTACATCAATAAGCTTTGTTACGGGAACAGATTCGCCTGTAAGTGCAGCTTCTTCAATTTTCATGCTTGCACATTCAATAATACGGCAGTCTGCAGGAATAGCATCACCGGCATCAAGAATGATAACATCACCGACAACGAGGTCTTCACTCTTTACAGCAACTACATTGCCGTCACGGAGCGTGTTTGTTGTTGCTGCCGACATTTCCTGCAATGCTTCAATTGCTTTTTCGGCTTTGCTTTCCTGGTAAACACCGAGGATTGCGTTGATAAGCACAACAACAAGGATAATAATAACATCAGACGGAAATTCTTTTTCAATAATTGCAAGCACTGCTGAAATCGCAGCAGCAGCCAGAAGAATGATGATCATAGGATCTGTCAGCTGTGCAAAGAAGCGTTTGAGTAAAGAATCTTTGGGTGCCTGGTTCAATTTGTTTTTACCGTTTTTTTCAAGTCTTTCTGCAGCTTCAGCAGATGAGAGACCTTGTGAAGATGATTTGACTTCGCTGAGAACGGTGTCAATTTCTTCTCTGTAAAAATTCATGATTTTCGTCCTTTCTTTTACTCTTCGGGAAAAATGACTATTAAAAAATCGCATACAGTATCCGGATCCGAAAACTGTACACGAGTCTGGTTTTTTAATTCGTGCCAAGCAGACGGACTGCTATGATGTTGACACTGAAACACTGATAGTGCAAACTACTCCCTCATGAGTATTTATATTGTGTAATTATATTACCATATTGTAACATTGTGTGTCAATAGAATAAATATAATTCTGTAAGTATATGCAAATTTTTTGTGTAATATCTTGTTTTATATTTACAAAACATCCAATATGTTTTATAATACAAATAAATTCTGAAAACGGAGAATAAATTATGCAGAAGCTTATGAGCCGTATGAGAGCTGCTATGGAAAAATATGATATGATTCAGGACGGAGACAGGATAGCTGTCGGTCTGTCAGGAGGCAAGGATTCCGTTGCACTTCTTGCTGCTCTTGCAGATATGCGCAGATTTTATCCTGCAACGTTTGAACTTGTTGCAATCACTGTTGATATGAGATTTGACAATCGTGATACTGATTATACCGAGCTTGAAGAATTCTGCAGAAAAATAGATGTACCTTTTGTTGTTAAACGCACAGAACTTGCTGATATTATTTTTAACATAAGAAAAGAATCAAATCCCTGTTCTCTGTGCGCAAAAATGCGAAGGGGAATTCTTCACGATGTTGCAATAGAAAACGGTTGCAATAAGGTTGCCCTCGGTCATCATATGGATGATGCTGTTGAAACATTTTTTATGAATCTTCTCAAGGGCGGAAATATCAGCAGCTTTTTTCCCGTAACTTATATGTCAAGAAAAGACATACATATTATAAGACCTATGGTTCTTGCTTCAGAATCACTTGTTGCAGGGGCTGTGAAGCACGATGAATTGCCCGTTGTAAAAAGCAAGTGTCCGATGGATCATACAAGCGAAAGACAAAAGACAAAAGATCTTGTTTATAAGCTTAATAAAGAATATCCTCAGCTGCGTGAAAAAGTAATAGGTGCTTTGCAGAGAAGAGGGCTTGATAACTGGTAAAAAAAAGTTTCCGGAACAATCCGGAAACTTTTTTTGATCATTTTATCGGTTGAGAACAGGAATACCGTTTTCGTCAAACAGTACTTCTTTGATTCTTGCATGTCTGCAGGGATCATACAGTGATTCATTGCAGTATGTTCCGCATTCACCGTTTATGTGACTTTCAGGACGAGCGTGATAAACAAGAAGAAGTTTTCCGTTTTCATCTGTCACAAAGCTGTTGTGACCGGGACCGGATTCACCGTTGAGATCATCAGTTGTGAGTACGGGATGACTGATTTTCTCCCAGCTTTCACTGTTCATAAGATCAGCATCCGTATCAGCAGAAAGTCTGCCCATACAGTATTCGGAGCCTGTTCCCGAAGCAGAAAAGAAAATGTAAACCTTGTCTGTAGTTTTTAATACACTTGCACCCTCATTTACTCTGAAATTTACCTTTTCCCAGTCAAATTCGGGTTTTGTCAGCAGAATAGGTTTGCTTGTGAGTTTCCAGGGAATTTCAGGATTGATTTCTGCCATAAAGAGAGATGAATCGCCGATAATCTCTGCCCATATTACAAAATGTCTGCCGTTGTGTTCAAAATATGTCATGTCAAGCGAAAAACTGTTGAAAGAAATGTCGTCACCCTCACTCGGTTGCATTTTTCCTTTTTCAGACCAGGAATCATTATAGGGATCATTACCGTCGCAAACGAGAACATAAGGTCTGATATGCCATACATCATCACTGTTTCCTGCTGCAAAGAATACATACCATCTGTTTCCGATAAAGTGTATTTCCGGTGCCCATATGTGTCTTGCCATTATTCCTTCTTTGTGTGCATGCCATATTACCTTTTCTTCAGCATCTGCAAGAGCACTTACAGTTTTTGCTCTTCTTAAAATAATTCTGTCATAGCCGTGTTCAGCATCACCGAATGCAGGATATGAAGCTGTGAAATAAAAATAACCGTCATGTCCCTTTATTATAAACGGGTCGGCACGTTCTGTTATGAAAGGATTTTTATATGAAATCATAATTGTTCTCCTATGTTTTTTCAATAAGTATAATATAAATTACATTATTAATCAATGATAAAGGGTATATTTTTTGTCTGCGCATCATAATTGTTATTATAAATTCAGTATGGGGTGATAATGTGGCAGATGAGAAAATGATTTCTTTTCCGCATAATCTTACATTGGAGGAAAGAAACAGACTGCTCGTTTCAGGTGTAACGGATATAGGCGGATATGATGAACAGACAGTTGTTGCACAGACAGAACAAGGTGAACTTACGGTAAAAGGGGAAGGACTTCATATTATCAGGATGAGTGTGGATATGGGGGAGCTTGCCGTTGAGGGGAATATAATTTCAATGCAGTACAGTGAAACTCAGCCTGCAGCAGGATTTTTTACCCGTCTTTTCAGATAATTATGTATGGTATAGATTTATCCGTTCAGTTTGAAAATCTTATGCCTGCATTAGGACTCGGATTCATTCTCGGCCTGTTGTATGATTTTGTCAGGTTGTCATGCGTTGTGTTTCATAAAAAGAAAGCTGTCGTTTTTGCAGCAGATGTGTTCTTTATTATTTTGTGCACAGGAGTTTCTTGTCTTTTGTATATTGCCGTCAATAACGGACACATAAGGTTGTATCTTCTTCTTGCACAAGTGCTTGGCGGAGTCATTTACAGATTTACGGCAGGAGAGTTGATTTTTCCTTTTTTTGTGAAAATTATAAAAGCAGCAGAGAAGTTTGTTTTGACAGTTTTTGCACCTGTTGCAGGCCTCGGTAGAAAAATATCGGAAATTCTGCGGAAAATTATGCGAAAATTTTATATAAATTTCAAAAAAATCAAAAATAAATTCAAAAAAGCCTTGAAAGATGATGAACAGTTGTTGTATAATAACGATAATTGAGTCAATATGGCATATTTATAGTGCTTATACAGAAATTATGAAAGGGTACGGATGATGAAAAAGCAGAACAACAAAAAAAGCAGAGCTTTAATACTTTCAGTGATTGTTGTATTTGCAATAGTCATCGCAGCATGGGTAGGTACTCTTATCAATAAAAATATCAAGCTTAATAAAGAACTTCAGGAGAAAGAAGACGAGCTTGCAGGCTGGCAGGAAGAGAATGCAGCTCTTGACGCTCTTGTGGATTCAGAAAACGTAACAGCTCTTATGGAGGAGTATGCACGTAAGTCAGGTTATGTATATCCTGATGAACGTGTTTATATAAACGGACGTTAAAAAATATTTCCGGAGGAAAATTTTTGCATGCAGTTAAATGTTGGTGACATTGTAGAGGGTAAAGTAACCGGGCTTACAAATTTCGGTGCATTTGTTAAGCTTACAAGCGGAGAAGTTGGAATGGTACATATCTCCGAAGTTGCATCATCTTATGTTAAAGACATCAAAGAGCACCTTAAAGAAGGTCAGGATGTAAAAGCAAAAGTGCTTTCAATCAACGAAGCCGGAAAAATCAGCTTATCAATCAAGCAGGCAGAGCCTAAGCCTGTTGAGCCCAGAGAAAAAAAGGAATTCAAAGG
>JAZOUN010000153.1:0-3167 GCA_045658165.1 Acutalibacteraceae bacterium | reverse complement strand
CAGTGCGGATATATTTACAGCTATCAATGGAATGAATCGGATCCGTTTGAAAAAATGTAATAATAAAAATCAGAACCCCGAGTAATCGGGGTTCTGTTGTTGCAGTTATTCAAGACCTGCTGATATTCTGAGTATCTTTCTTGCATCGGATGCTGTAAGTTCACTGTTTTTGTCACTGTCTGCAGCAAAAGAACTGAGCTGTGTCAAAGGCATTGATGTGACAGTAAGGGCAATAACGAGCATGCAAATAAAAGATTTTTTTAAAATTTTAATGATGTGCATTTTTATTTCTCATTTATCAGTATTTTTATTAATTATATGTCTTTAGTGAAATCAATTATATTTGAGACGCTGCAAAGGGGAATTTGTCTGTCTCTTTAAGGTCAAGAGAAGTTATAATGTCCTCAAAATTCTCTTTTGCAGTGTCGAGAGCTTTCACCGTGTGAGAATCACTGCCGAGGTAAAATTTACAACCGCAGTCTTTTGCGATGAAATATGGTCTGAGCATTATATTTTTCAATTCATCGGACAGCGAAAGTGTTTTCATGTTAAGCTCAATTCCCACGCCTTTTTTCGAACAGTCTGTGAAAATTTCATAAAGTTTTTCATCGGGAAGAAGTTTTATAACATCGGGGACTGACCCTTTGAAAATATGACCGCAGGTCAGGTGTGCGACACCTGTTTTATGCCACGGTAAATTCATTTTCAAAAGTGCATCAAGCCTTGCAATCCAATGCTCGGCCGCTTCTTCGGGTGTCTGAAGTTTTGTTCTTACCGTATTACCTGCAAGATGCAGATGAGTCGTAGGAATAACAATAAAATCGAACTTCTCATATCTTTCGGGACTGATTCCGAGTGTGAAATTATAGTCCATATCGGTTTCTGCACCGAAAAGAAAACTTATATTTTCGCTCTGCGGTAACGGAAGTACCGATTCAACACAGCAGAAACGTTGTCCGTCGTGCCATTCAGCTTCGCTTTTTACTTTTTCATCCCACAAATGATTTGTAAGGCATATTTTTTTAAGTTCATTTTCTTTTGCATATCTGAGTATTGCCTCCGGAGTCTGATTTTCATCATGACAGCAGGGAGAAACGGTTGAATGTATATGTAAATCGTGGTCTGCAATAAATCTCATAATAATCACCACAGATAATATAGCATTTTTTGTAAGTGAGTTCAATATTTACTTTTTATATTTGTTATGATAAAATGAAAAAGAGGTGATATTATGGATGTTCAGGCTTGTTACACTTCGGCTTATGAAATGCGGAAAAAGTCCCCATTGAAAGCTGTTGAAATGATTGAAAAATGTCTTTCCGGCTGTGAATGTTCATGGCTCGACACAATGAGAGCAAATCTTAACCTCGGTCTGATTTATGAAGAAATCAAAGAATATGAAAAAGCAGAAGAAGCATTCTGCGAATCTCTGAATGCTGTTCCGGAAAATATAAAAGAAAAGTATAAATCTGAAATTTCAATAAATATTTTAAGAGTTTGTCTTCATATAACAGATTTCAGTTTTTCTGAACGTCTTTATGATCTTTACTCCACAGCAATAAAAGCAAATGCATTTACTTTATCTATGCGGCAGAATCTGTTTTATATCTCTTTAACAGAAATTATTATTGCTGAACATGAAAAAGACAATGAAAGAATAAGAATTGCAATAAATAATGCATTGTCGGCTCTGAATAAAAATAAAAAAACGGAAACCGACAGATTGCTGAAAAAACACAGATATGAAGATGATGCTAATGCATCAGATGAAGCGTTGAAATTTTTAAGAAAATATATATAAAGGTGATTTTATGACAGAAGTTGCAGCAGCCCTTATCAGGGATAATGATAAATTTATGATATGCCGCAGACCGGCACATAAACCGAATGCACTGCTCTGGGAGTTCGTCGGCGGAAAACTTGAACCCGGTGAAACAAAACAGGAGGCTCTTATCCGTGAATGCAGGGAAGAGCTTGACATAACAGTAAATGTTGGTGAAGAATTTTTTGATATTGTGCATCAGTATCCCGATATAACAGTGCACCTTACTATTTTTTATGCAACAATAGCAGAAGGCACACCGAAACTCCTTGAACATTGTGATCTTAAGTGGATTACTCCGCAGGAAATTCCTGATTACACATTCTGCCCTGCAGATGATGAAATACTCAGACAAATAGAAGAAAAGTTTATATAAAAAACAGAACCCCGAAAAATCGGGGTTCTGTTTTAAGTTGTTTTGTAATTATTCAAGACCTGCTGATTTACGAAGAATTGTTCTTGCATCGGAAGCAGTGATTTCACCGTCTTTGTTGATGTCTACAATATCAAGAACTGCGTTGGTAGACTCAAGAGTTTCAAGTCCTGCAGAAATACGAAGTGCAATTCTTGCATCGGATGCGGTAATTTCTCCATCCCCGTTTACATCACCAATGATATATTTTTCAACTTCTTTACTTTCATCAACAATTGCATAAGGACTGAAATGGTTTGCTTCAAACCAGATGTATCCGTCTTCATAGTATGAATTCATCTTATCAAGGCCTGTTCCGTCATTGCGTACGAAGTAAACAACTGTTTCTTCAGCGTTAAATCCTTCGGGAAGAGGTATGCCGACAAGTACAAGACCGTCAGGCTGAATCTTTTCACCGCTGACTGATATTGAAATGTCATACAGAATATTTCTGAAATCACCTTTGACTTGGTTCAGCAGCTGGTAGGAATCCCCATCAAACTGCTTAACAGCACTGACTTCCGGAGCGCCTTCAAATGTATCGTCCGTGTATCCGACCATCACATTTGTAGCAGTATCAGTAATAGTATTGTCAGCTGTTATTTTTCCTGTTTCCTGAGTTTCCTTCTCTCCACAGGCACATTCTCTTGTCAGTTCACCGGGCTCTATGTAAGACGGAGCCTTTGTCTCTGTCCATTCGCCGAATATGTGACCTGTTGCAGGAATTGCTTCCTGTTCTTTTATAACTGTTCCGCAGACAGAACATTTCTCACCGTCTGTAAGACCTGTTTCGGTGCATGTTGCGGCTCTGCCGGGAATGCTTTCAATTACATGACCTGTTTCAGGAATAACTTCCTGTTTTTTTATAACTGTTCCGCAGACAAAACATTTCTCACCGTCTGTAAGACCTGTTTCGGTGCATGTTGCGGTTTT
>JAZOUN010000152.1:0-19668 GCA_045658165.1 Acutalibacteraceae bacterium | reverse complement strand
GCCTCTGTAGAAATACAGAGGCTTTTTTATTCATAAAAAAAGGAAACTGAAATAATCAGTTTCCTTTTTACTTTATCCAAAGAGTATATTATTTATAATGCCTTCAAGTCGTTCCTGTTTGCCTGAAATGGGAGTTTCTACATTTTTCTTGTCAGCTGCATATGCTGCAAGTTCTTCGAGTGTAGCATCGCCTGAGAGGATTTTTGAGCCGATTTCTGTATTTCTGAATGATGAATACTTGTTTGTAACAAACTCGTCAATTCTGCCGTCTTCAATGATTTTTGCAGCATTCATAAGACCGAGTGCAAATGTATCCATGCCGAGAACATATGCTTCAAACATATCTTCATATGTATTACTGGGGCGTCTGTTTTTTGCATCAAAGTTAAAGCCGCCTGTAAGACCGCCTGCCTTGAGGACTTCATACATACACATTGTTGCTTCGTAAACATCAAATGGGAATTCGTCTGTGTCCCAGCCAAGAAGATAGTCACCCTGGTTTGCATCAATACTGCCGAGCATTCCGTTGATAGCTGAAACACGAAGTTCGTGCTGGAAAGTGTGACCTGCAAGTGTTGCGTGGTTTGCTTCAATATTCATCTTGAAATCCTTATCAAGACCATACTGACGAAGGAAACCGATTGCTGTTGCAGCGTCAAAGTCATATTGATGCTTCATAGGCTCCTTGGGCTTGGGTTCAATATAGAAATCGCCTGCAAAACCGATTTTTCTGCCGTATTCAACAGCCATTTTCATAAGTCTTGCAATGTTTTCCTGTTCAAACTTCATATCTGTATTAAGAAGTGTTTCATAACCTTCTCTGCCGCCCCAGAAAACATAACCTTTACCACCGAGTTTGACAGTAAGATCAAGAGCTTTTTTGATCTGCGCTGCTGCAAAACAGTAAACTTCTGCTGAATTTGTGCTGCCTGCACCGTTCATGAATCGGGGATTTGAGAACATGTTTGCTGTACCCCAGAGACATTTGATGCCTGTTTCATTCATCTTGCCGAGAATGTAATCAGAAATTTCATCAAGTCTTGCATTTGTTTCATTTATATCATCAGCTTCGGGAACTATATCAACATCGTGGAAACAGAAATATTCAATGCCGAGCTTCTGCATAAATTCAAAACCTGCATCAACTTTAGCTTTTGCATGGTCCATTGTGCCTTTTTCTGTACCGAATGATTTATCAGCAGTATCTCTGCCGAACATATCTGTACCGCCTGCACAGAGATTATGCCACCATGCCATAGCAAAGGGGAGATGTTCTTTCATTGTTTTGCCGAGAATAATTTTATCGGGATTATAGAACTTGAATGCAAGATTGTTTTTGCTTGCAGGACCCTCATATTTGATTTCGGGAATGTTTTTAAATATTTCAGTCATTTTTATTCCTCCGTTATCATATCTGCAAAAGTGTTTTTAAGTGCAGGATATATTTTCTTAAATTTATTATATTTGATTTCATAGCGGTCTGTCAGTTCCTTGTCAGGATAAACCGTTTCTGAAATTTCAACAAGATTATTACAAGCCTCTGCAACATTTTTAAACTCATTACAAGCAACCATAGCAAGTATTGCACCGCCATAACCGGGTCCCTGTTCTGTTTTTAGAATATTAAGGGGTATTCCGAGCACATTTGCAAAGATTTTCTGCCAAAGTTTACTCTTAACTCCGCCGCCGCAGATATTACTTGTTGCAATATTTATACCCAAAGATTTTGCTACTTCAAAGCTGTCACGGATAGCGAATGCAACACCTTCAAGAACAGCCTGAAGCATATCTTCTTTTTTTGTGGCAAGACTCATACCGATAAATGTACCTCTTGCATTTGTATCGTTTACAGGGCTTCTTTCACCCATAAGATAGGGAAGGAAATAAACATCATTTCTTCCTAGTTTATCTTCACTTATAAGTGACTGTATGCCGTTATAATCCTTGTTGCAAAGAATATCATCCATAAACCATTTGTTGCATGATGCTGCTGAAAGCATACATCCCATAAGGTGATATCCACCGTCCGCATGAGCAAACGAATGAAGTGCATTGTTGTTATCAACACCGAACTCATTACTTGAAATAAATACAGTTCCTGATGTGCCGATTGAGATGTTGCAATTACCGTTTCCGATTGTGCCTGTACCAATTGCAGCTGCTGCATTGTCGCCTGCACCGGCAACAACTACCGTTTCTGCAGAAAGATCAAACTTTTCAGCAATATCAAGCTTGATTTTTCCTGTAACTTCATAGCTTTCATAAAGAGAGGGGAGTTGATTTTCGGAAATACCGCAGATTTCAAGCATTTTCTTTGACCAGCACTTATTTTTTACGTCAAGAAGAAGTATTCCTGATGCATCTGAATAATCGCAAGAATGAACACCTGTCAGAATATAGTTGATATAGTCTTTAGGAAGCATAATTTTGCTGATTTTATTAAATAAATCAGGCTCATTATTTTTCATCCAGAGTATTTTCGGAGCAGTAAAACCCGCAAATGCAATATTTGCTGTGTTTTCAGATAAAATATCTTTACCGATTACATTGTTGAGATAATCAACTTCTTTATGAGTTCTGCCGTCATTCCAGAGGATAGCAGGACGGATTACGTTATCATTCTCATCTAGCACAACAAGGCCATGCATCTGACCGCCGCATCCGATTCCTTTAACAGCTGATTTATCGAAATCTTTAAGCAATTCTGATAGACCTTCGTTGACTGCTGTTACCCAGTCTTCAGGATTCTGTTCTGACCATCCTGAATGCGGAAAATAAACAGGATATTCTTTTGATACTTCTTTCTTAATTGAACCGTGCTTATCAATAAGCAACAATTTTACTGCAGAAGTACCGAGATCAATTCCTATGTAAAACATAATGTACCTCTTTTCAGATTTGTTAATACATTATAACAGTATTTATCAATAATATCAATAGTTCACAAATAAAGTATTGACGAGAAAATTATTTTCTATTAAAATATATATCATAAATTAACAGGAGTGATATTTTTGGATAAGTATCTTATTAACCCTAATCAGAAAATTTCAACAATTAATAAAGATATCTACGGTCATTTCTCCGAACATCTCGGCAGATGTATATATGAAGGTCTTTATGTAGGTGAAAATTCAGATATTCCCAATATAAACGGAATGCGGAAAGATGTGGTGGAAGCTCTCAAAGAAATGGGACTTCCCGTGCTTCGTTGGCCCGGCGGATGTTTTGCTGATGAATATCATTGGAAAGACGGGATCGGTCCTAAAGAGAATCGTAAAAAAATGATTAATACTCATTGGGGCGGTGTTGTTGAAGATAATTCCTTCGGTACACATGAATTCTTTGAACTCTGCGAACAGCTCGGCTGTGAAGCATATGTCAACGGCAATGTCGGTTCCGGTACAGTTCAGGAAATGAGTGAATGGGTAGAGTATATGACTTTTGACGGTGTTTCTCCCATGGCTGAACTTCGAAAGGCAAATGGCAGAGAAAAGCCCTGGAAAGTTAAGTATTTCGGTGTCGGTAATGAAAACTGGGGCTGTGGCGGTAATTTCCTTCCTGAAGATTATGCTCAGGAATTCCTCCGTTATAATACATATGTAAGAAATTACGGGGATAACAGAATCTACAGAGTATGTTGCGGTCCTAATGCTGAAGATTATCACTGGACAGATAAAGTTATGTGGAGAGCAAGGCATCATATAAACGGTCTTTCACTTCATTATTATACAGTGCCCGGTTCATGGGAGAAAAAGGGTAGTTCAACAAAATTCAGTGTTGACGAATACTATACAACAGTAACTAAAGCATATAAAATTGATGAGATTATTACCCGTCATATTGAAATAATGAATAAATACGATCCTGAACACAGAGTTGATCTTATTGTTGATGAATGGGGTACATGGTTTGACGTTGAATACGGTACAAATCCCGGATTCCTTTATCAGCAGAACACAATGAGAGATGCTATGGTTGCAGGTCTTTCACTGAATATATTCAATAAGCATTCAGACAGAATAAAGATGGCAAACATTGCACAGACGGTAAATGTTCTTCAGGCAGTTGTGCTTACTGATGGAGATGAAATGGTGCTGACACCTACATATCACATCTTTAAAATGTATAAACAGCATCAGGGAAATACATTGCTCGGTTCTTTTATAACAAGTGATGTAATTGAAAATAACGGGCTTAAAATGCCTGAACTTATTGAAAGTGCATCTGTTGATGAAAATAGTGTGATCTGCTCAACAATTGTCAATGTTTCACTTGATAAAATAAAAGAAGTAAAATGCCAGGTAGCTGATTGTGAAGTTAAGAGTGTTGTTGCTGAAATTCTCACAGGCAAAGCAGATGCTCACAATACATTTGAAAATAAAAATGAAGTTGTTACTACTGTTTTTACTGATTTTGAACTTACAGCAGACGGATTTATTGCAAAAATTCCTCCTTGCAGTGTTGTGAAATTTTCAATTGAAAAGTAATGGAAAAACGAGAGTGCAGAAAATGTCTTCTGTTGATGAGTGGCGAAGAGGATAACTACCGTCTTGTAAAACAACATATCGAAAAAATCAGACCTCAGGATAAAACCTCTGATATTTTGTATTCGAAAAGACTGGAGAAATGTAAAGAATGCGAATATCTTATAAGTGGTACATGTATTAAATGTGGTTGTTATGTTGAATTCAGAGCTGCGTTTCTTAATAAAAAATGTCCCATAAAAAATTGGTAAAAGAAAGAGAGATACAAATGTATCTCTCTTTTATTTTTTTAGTATGAATTTTTCAATTGCCTGAGCAACACCGCCGTCAGCAGCATCGCAGGAAACATAATCGCAAATTTCTTTTATTTCATCAATAGCGTTACCCATTGCGACTGAAATTCCTGCAGCTTCAAGCATGTCTGTATCGTTTGCGCTGTCACCCATTGCAACACAATTGCAGTGAGGAATGTTAAGATGTTCTGTCATCATTTGCATTCCGACGGCTTTTCCGTAACCTTTATGTACAAATTCGGCATAGCGTTCATGCTGATAAAGAATATAATCTTTTCCGAAAATTTCATTTTCCTCTGCTGTAAGATTTCCTTTTACATACATTTTTGAAATTTTGAAATCTTTATACACAGTATCAAAATCGTCCGGTGAGGACAGCAGATGCATTACATTTCTTCTGCCTTCAGGGTTGATCCAGATCATATGATCTTCGCCTTCAAAAGAAATTTCTCTTGTGTCATTTATAAAATGCTCTGCTATAAACTTGAGTTCCTCGGTTGTCATTGTTTTGCTGAAAATCTGTTTGTTGTGAAGTCTGAGATCGGTTCCTATACCTGCAACAAAGCCGTCAAATAATTCTGAATCTTTTAATATTTCAGGTATAAAGGCATAAGACCTTGCAGTATTGATAAAAACATAATTCCCGAGTCTGCGTGTTTCTTTTATCGCATCAATATTTTTTTGAGGTATTTTTCCTTCAGACATAAGTGTATTGTCAATATCAAGAAAAACTGCAAATTTTTCAACGTTCATAAAACACCTGTTTATTCTATAAATTCTGAATCTTCTGTCAGTGCATGAATAACATTCTCATAGAGTTTAACGGGGTTGTTGAGAAACGTATTTTTCATTGTTTCTGCCTGAAGTGAGTCTGTGACAAAAACAGAGATTTTCAGTAGTTTATCATTTGAATTGTCATCTGATATGCCTGAAAATAACGTTATGTCGAGCTGATATTTTTTATCATTTATTTTTGTAATTGCTATTGAGTTTTCTCTTTTTCTTTTTTCATAAATCGCAGTGAGCTGTGTGGCTCTTATTGCTTTGTTTTTAATATAGGGAGAAAGTTCATCTTTCAGATCCCTGGCTATTTTTTCTCCTTTTTCGTTAAGAATCAACCATTCGTTTTTGCATTCAACAGCTCCTACGGAAAGCAGGTCATCAATCGCCTGACATATTTCAAAATAATTGGCAATTCCGTTATCATAAAGAGCAGATTGCAGATTGTCTCGTGAAAGGTTATCATTTATATTTTTCAGAATGTAACAGATTATTATTTTAATTTTTTCTGTACTTCTGATGCCCCCGGTTGTGTCGTCAACGGGGAATGCGTCAAGTTTAAAATCCATTATTTCACCTCAAAGGTTAGAAAGATCATATGGTGTGCGCTGATATACAAAATAGTTCAGCCAGTTTGTGAATAACAAGATGCCTGTGCTTCTCCAAGTGATAGGCGGTTTCTTTGTGATATCGTTGTCAGGAAAATAGTTTTCGGGAATTTTTATTTCAAGACCTTTGTCTTTGTCTCTGAAATATTCTTTTGCAAGTGTTTCTGCATCATATTCTGAATGACCGGTTGAGAAGAAGTTTCTGCAATCCATATCAGATAATAAATGAACGCCTGAAACAGGAGAGTATGAAAGCACCTGCAAGTCCTTGATTTTTGCAATATCAGAGAGACGGATTTCAGTGTGTCTTGAATGGGGAACATTGAATTTGTCATCAATTCCTCGCATCAGAGGATGTAATAAATCAAGTGGCTGGTGTTCAAAGATTCCGAACATTTTTTCTTTGAGCGGATATTTTTTCAGCCCGTAATGATAGTACAAACCTGCCTGCGCACCCCAGCATATGTAAAATGTTGAGTATACGTTTGTTTTTGCCCATTCAAATATTTCACAAAGCTCGTCCCAGTAATCAACATCTTCAAATTCTAACTGTTCAACGGGCGCACCTGTAACAATCATTCCGTCAAACTTGTCATTTTTGACTTCATCAAAGCTTTTATAGAATTTTGTGAGATGTTCCTGCGATGTGTTTTTTGACACATGTGTAACAGTCTGCATAAGTTCTATATCTACCTGAAGCGGTGTATTGCTGAGAAGTCGGAGTATCTGTGTCTCTGTTGCTATTTTTGTAGGCATCAGATTGAGAATAAGTATTTTAAGAGGACGTATATCCTGAGAATTAGCTCTTTCCTCTGTCATTACAAATACATTTTCCTGCTCAAGAAAAGATTTTGCGGGTAATTCATTTGATATTTTAATAGGCATGTAAAAACTCCTTTATCGATTAACTTTTACATAGTCATAAGGACCGATGACAATATTGTCACTTGTTGTTACAATATTGCCGGTATAATTTACATAAATTTCAGAACCGTCTGAATATGTTGTACAGTATACTCCGGTAATTGAGTTGTCGAGTGCGTCTTTTGTGATTTTTCTGTGGCCTGTTATATTTTCATCTGCAAGATCAGAAAAAATATCTGCCGCCTCATTATAGAATTCTACAATTTCGGTAATTTTTTCACTCAGCAGGTAGGCACTGTAACAATAAATATTTACACTTTCATATATCCACTCATAACTCGGCACAGCACCGTATTCAATGTATCTGAGCATATTGTATCTGTAAAGCGGATCTCCTGCATCTATCGGCTTGCCGGTATAGAGCATAGAACCGTGAAGTACAGATTGTACAAAAGGTATGGGTTCGTATGCAGCACTTTCGGGATAGTATGTGTCAAAATCCATATCAAACACAATGTCTGCATTGTAAAGTGCATAAAGATTTCCGCCTTCAATACCTAATGAACCGTAATTTGATGTGGCTTGTATAAGTGATGAAACCGTATTCATTGCATCTTGACGTGTAGTATCTGAATCAGAATATAAAATACGTCCTGCATCTGTAAGTGTAAGACCGTCAATTACTGAAAAATCCTGTTCTTCAATAAATGATGAGTATAATTTTTTTAACTTATCATTTTTCAACAGATACATTGAGTAATTATCTGTTTTTGAATAAATTGAAGAGTCTGCTTTTTCTTTGCCTAACTGTGCCGCCTGTGCACCGATTCTTGAAGCAAGTCTGTCAGATTCAATCTGGTAAAAACTCATATCATTGTTCATAAGAAACATTGTATTATCTGATGATATTGTTTTCGTCTGCTTTGTCAGCGAAAATTTTTCTGATGAGGAAATAATGTTTGTTCCAATGTTAAGTGTACAATTCTGTTTTTCAGTGAATTCATGAAGAGTTTCTAAACCGTCTTTGCCGCCAAGTTTAGTGTTTATAAATGAAGTGTACAGATTCTTTTGGGCAAGACCGCCTGATAACAGTCCTTTATAGTTAAGAAATATATTACTGATTCCTTTACCTTTGAGAATACGAAGAATGTCGATTGCCTGCTGTGTTGTGGTAAGTTTTTTATTGTCTGCTTCACCTATAAGTGTAATACAGAATGGAATTGTGTCATTGATCTGTGTCTTTTCGGATGAAAGTGTTCCGTTTGTTATAAATTCTTCTTTTGCAGCGAGTGCCATTGCTGAATAATTTGCATTGCTGCCGGAGAGGAATTTATATACAACTGAAATATTTCCTTTATAAGTTTTGCCGAAGAGGGTAGTGATGTTGTCTTCGTCTGTATAGGTTGAAGTTGTTGTAAAAACAGAATAAATGCGTGACGGAGTTTCTCTGTCAGTTCTGTTTGCATTGATTTTTGCAAGTGCATCTGCATTTGTAATAACTGCAACAAAAGCTGCATCGGATCTTTTTGCTCCGAATACTGGTATTGTTGCTGTTGCACAGTCATTAACTTCAGTAATATAAGGGTCGGTACCGTAAACAGCTGCAGTAATACTACCGGTTGCTATATCTGATGTATTCAGGTTCATAATCGCACCTGATCCGTCAGGTATAATAAAATAGTCATTTTCTGCATCAGTTTTTGAAGAACCGAAATATGGCATCACAGAGATTTCTGATACAAAGCTGTCAGGCGCTGATTTTATTTCTGCTGTGTTTATATCGAGATACAGAGATTGTGCTTTTAATGTAAATGATGCAGTAAATGATACATAAATATCATCAGTTGTCAGTTCATCATGATTTTTGACTGTTGTTTCTTTTTTGTCAGATAAAACATAGTCGATGTACAGAATATTGTTTTCAGTTCTGTATGAAGATGATGAGAATGCAACAGAATTATCCTGCGTGTTAAGTATGTGTATGCCGTTTGCATCAATCAGTTTAACTTCAAACATATAAGCATAGTTATTGTTGTTTGTCGGCAGTGAATTCCACTCATAACCGGATTGCTTGTCTTTGATGATTACTGAATGATTTGTGTCATCAAGCATAAGATCAATATATTCATTCTGAATAACTGTTTTTGTATTTTTGCTGACAATGTGGAATTTGTTTTCTGCTTTTTCTGTATTTATAATCTGAAGGTTATTGATTGATTTCGGGGATTGAGCACCGCAGGATGTGAAAATAATGC
Organism: Acutalibacteraceae bacterium; assembly: GCA_045658165.1. Taxonomy (GTDB): domain Bacteria; phylum Bacillota; class Clostridia; order Oscillospirales; family Acutalibacteraceae; genus UBA1081. The sequence continues at coordinate 10,381 of JAZOUN010000152.1, read as the reverse complement.
AGAAAATAAGCATCGCTGCAATTATTTTGCTTAATGATTTTAACATCTGCATCTTATCACTCCTTAAATAAAATAATTATATCATATACTGATTTCTTAAGCAACTGTTTTATTTTTATTTTTATTATAATTAACGACAAAAATTCCGATGCATACCAGAATTATTGCAAGAATGTTTAGCAGGCCTGATGCTTCATTTTTTTCATTAAGAAGAATTACAGACAGTATGAAACCAAACATAGGATTCATAAATCCGAAAATTGCAACATTTGATATGTCATTATATTTCAGCAATGTGCTCCATAGCATATATGCAACTGCTGATACAAAAGAAAGATATATCAGCATCAGCATCGGTTTTACTTCAAAGGTGTTTATTCTGCCGCCCATCAGTAGTCCTGCTGATATCATTACTATGCCGCCCAGAATAAACTGATATCCGCTCAGAAGTACGGTATCATGTCGTTTTGAATAGTTTTTCATAAGACCGGATGAGAAAGCATAAGCAACTGTGGATAAGAAAATAAAACCTTCACCGACAAATTTCATTGTTCCTTGTGAAAAACCGCTGAGGTTAATAAGAATAATACCGCAGAATCCGATGATCGAACCTATTATTTTTTTTGCAGTGATTTTCTCGGATTTAAATACGAATGCCGAAATAAAAATTGCAACAAAAACATTTGCGCTGATTATAATTGATGATTTTACTCCTGTTGTGTTTGCCAGTCCTATGTAAAAGAACAGATATTGAAGAATTGTCTGAAATAAACTGAGTATACATATAGGTTTTAAATCTGATTTGCTTGGTATGAGCAGTTTTTTCTTCGTTATACATCCTATCATTACAGATAGTAAACCTGCAATAAAAAATCGTATTCCAGCAAAAAGTATCTGTGATGAAGTGTCTGTTTGTTCTATTCCGAAAAGCTCATATCCTATTTTTATACATGGGAAGGCGCTGCCCCATAAAAAACTGCATATGCCGGCAACAAGACATACAACAGGAACTTTTTTAAGTAATGTTTCTTTTTTCAATTCATATAACCTCGCTGTTAATTATACAGAAATTATATGTTATATATAAAGATAAATCAAGTTTATTGTTGACAAAAAAATAAAAATAAAATATAATATTTACACAACAGAAAGGTGAGAATATGAACGAAATAAATTCAAATAAAAAAATATTGTTTTTAATAGGCGGATTTTTTCTGTTAACTGCTGCAATAATCGGCGTTTTACTCGTTTTAGGCGCTTCTCCGTCAGAAAATAATACAACAACCCAGCCTTATCAAGCTAATGTTGATACCGGCAATCAGTATGATGTTTCTGTTCCCGATGAAACAAACACAACTTCAGCCCAATTGGCAGATTCACCTGCAATGCAGCAAATAATGGATGCCTCAGAAGCGGAAATAATTGAAGCATACATTTCAGGTTCTTATTACATGTCTGCAGTTATGTATGTTGACGGTGTGCCTACTGATATGAATATAGCTATCCGTGGACAGGATTTCCATACAACAATCAATGTCGACGGTCTTAATCTCGGTTTGCTGTTTCTTAACAATAAAGTATATCTTATCAATGCAGATCAGAAAAAGTTTATTGATTTTGAGTCAATTGCAAGTCTTGCAGGCGGTCAGATAAACATGGATATGTCCGAACTTAAGGAGGTCGCTTCTGTTCTTGATATGACAAAGTATAACTTCTATAAGTTTGAGCAGTTTGATGTTGAGTTCAACGGTCAACCCGGTAAGTGCTATAACTATTTTGCTGATGAATTATCACTTTATTTTTACTTTGTTAACGGTGAACTCAAACAGGTTGATTTTGGTGATGTAAACGGCAAAATTACTACTACCGTAAGCATAAATCAGTTTTCACCGTCAATTCCTTATGATATGATTACTCTTATAGGTCTTAAAAAAGCAACTGTTTTTGACTTCTTTGGAGAAGAATTCTTAAAGGAATTAATGTAATATCTGTTTTTTTGCAATTTTTTAGTTTTTTGTGAGGTAAACTTATGGGCGGTTTTTTTGGAGTAGCTTCTAAAGAAGATTGTGTTTTTGATTTGTTCTTCGGCACAGATTATCATTTTCATCTTGGAACAAGACGTGCCGGTCTTGCTGTTTTCGATAAGGAAAACGGCTTTGATAAGGCAATTCACAATATTGAGAATGCTCCGTTCAGAACAAAATTTTTAAGTGAATTTGAAGATATGCACGGTTGTTACGGAATCGGCTGTATATCTGATTATGAGGCACAGCCTCTTCATATCAGAAGCCATCATGGTTCTTATTCAATAACAACGGTCGGTAAAATTAATAATGCTGATGAAATACTTGAAAATATTATCGGTCACAATGCGCATTTCTTTGAAATGCGTAACGGAGGAATTAATCAGACTGAGCTTGTAGCTGCAATTATAAACTGTAAAGACAATTTTATAGACGGCATCAGATATGCTCAGGAAATTATAGACGGTTCATTGAGTATGCTTATCCTCACTTCGAAGGGAATCTATGCTGCACGAGATAAAATGGGCAGAACTCCCGTTGTTATCGGTAAAAAAGAAGAGGGCTACTGTGCAAGCTTTGAGAGCTTTGCATATCTCAATCTCGGTTATCATGACTGTAAAGAACTCGGTCCAGGTGAAATTGTTGTATTTGATGAAAATGAAATAAATACTCTTGTTGGTCCGGGAACAGAAATGAAAATATGTACATTCCTTTGGGTTTATTACGGTTTTCCGTCATCTGCATATGAAGGTATCAGTGTTGAAAAAATGAGAAACAAATGCGGTGCATTTATTGCAAAACGTGATACTGTAAAACCTGATTGTGTTGCAGGTATTCCTGATTCGGGGATTGCTCATGCGGTAGGTTATGCAAATGAGTCAGGTATTCCTTATGCAAGACCTTTCATTAAGTATACACCTACATGGCCCCGTTCATTTATGCCGTCAAATCAGAGTAAGCGTAAGCATATAGCTAAAATGAAACTCATTCCCATTCATGACCTTATTGAGGGTAAGAGCCTTATGCTTATCGATGACTCTATTGTAAGAGGAACACAGCTTAGTGAAACAACAGAATTTCTCTATGACAGCGGTGCAAAAGAAGTTCACATACGACCTGCGTGTCCGCCGCTTCTTTACAGCTGTAAATATCTTAATTTTTCAAGTTCAAATTCAGAGATGGAACTTATTACAAGACGTGTAATTGCTGAACTCGAAGGTGACAATGTCAGTCAGGAAATTCTTAAAGAATATTCCGATCCTGACAGTGAGAGATATCAGAAAATGCTTGATAAGATCTGTGAAAAACTTCATTTTACATCTCTCAGATATAACCGTCTTGACGATATGCTTGAAGCAACAGGCTTGCCAACAGAAAAACTATGTACTTATTGTTGGAACGGTAAAGAATAATATTATTACGACATTTTATCTCAGGATAAAGTGTCGTATTTTTATTGATTTTTATTATATATGTGTTATAATAATTCTGCCGTTGCAGGGAAACAGGTGAAAATCCTGTACGAGCCCGTCGCCGTGAGATGCATATAAAAATTTCTTTTTCTTACTTTTTGCCGCAAAAAAGGAAAGAGTCATTGGAGAAATCTGAGAAGACTGAAAAAGAACAGCATCAAGTCGAAATATCTGGACGGTAAAAACCTTTATGAAAAAACTGCGAGTGCCGGTGAAAAAAGGTAATAATTTTTTAAGGAGAATACAAACAATGAAAATGAAACAAACAAAAAAAATGTTTTCATTATTCCTTTGTATTGTGCTTATTGCGGCTATAGCATTGTTTACAACCGGATGTAATGAAAAAACGATTGAAAATCCGACAGAAGCATCTGATGTAATTGTATCAGATGTCGCAGTTAGTGAGTTGTCAAATGAACCGGTCAGTGAAATCGGTAACGGTGAAACATCATTTGTATTTACAGTTACAGGATTTGACGGCAATGAATCAAAATTTACCGTTAACACTGATAAAACAGTTGTTGGTGATGCGTTGCTTGAACTTGGTCTCATTGGTGGTGAAGAAGGTCCTTACGGTCTGTATGTTAAGTCTGTAAACGGTGAAACTGCAGATTATGATACTGACGGTAAATACTGGGCTTTTTATGTGAATGGTGAATATGCACTTTCCGGAGTTGATGCCACTGATATTACGGAAGGCGCTACATATTCATTCAAGGTAGAGTGATTTGAAAACTAATGTAAAAGATGTAGCAGTTTTCGGTATGCTCGGTGCGTTAATGTATGCATCCAAAATGTTAATGGAATTGCTGCCGAATATACATCTTATCGGTGTTTTTATAGTTGCAATTACCGTTGTATACAGAGCCAAGGCGCTATATCCGTTATATATATTTGTTTTTCTTACCGGTTTGTTTTCAGGTTTTGCAACATGGTGGTTGCCGTATTCATATATATGGTTACCGTTATGGTTTGTTATAATGTTGATTCCTGATAAATTGTCTGATAAAGTAAAAACAATATTATATATGATATGCTGTGCTCTTCACGGTTTGTTTTACGGAACATTATATGCACCTGCTCAGGCACTGTTATTTGGTCTTGATTTTGAAGCGACAGTAGCATGGGTAATTGCAGGATTACCTTGGGATGCTGTTCATGCATTCAGTAATCTTATTTGTGGTGTGCTTATTTTCCCCTTGATAAAAATTATCCGTAAGGCAGAAAAACTATCATTTAATTAAACAGACAACCATCTGTGCTAATGCAGATGGTTGTTTTTTATCCGAATGATTTAATATATTTGCCGTTTGATTAATTATGATTGTAAATGAAATTATAAGATGTTATATTTAAGCAAAAGGAGGTTATGTATGAAATTTCGACTGATTATTGACAATAACAGAGATGAGGAGGTAATAGTATATGCACACAAAATAACAGACATAGTCAGAAAAGTTGAAGAAATTGTAACCGCTGATTACTTTGAAATTATCGGTTACAGGGACAGGGAAGCTGTTAAGCTGAATGATTGTGATATCTGTTGTTTTATAGTCGAAGATAAAAAACTATATGCATTGACTGATAGGGACCGATTTCAGCTTAAATGCAGACTGTACCGGATTGAAGAAAATATGAACAAAAACTTCATAAAAATTAATCAGTCATGTATAGCGAATATCAATAAAATCAAAAGTTTTGACGCTTCAATTTCAGGATCACTGATAGTTAAGTTCAGTAACGGATATACAGATTATGTATCGAGAAGACAGATAAAGAATGTTAAAGAAAGGTTTGGTTTTAAAAAATGAATAAATATCTGAGAAGCTTTTTACACAGAGGTCTTGTTTTTGGTGGTTTCGGACCGATAGTAGTTGCTGTGATATATTTTATTCTTGACAATACTATTGAAAGTTTTTCATTAAACGGAAGAGAAATGTTTTGTGCAATAATTTCAACATATATTATTGCTTTTGTTCAGGCAGGTGCATCAGTATTTAATCAGATTGAACATTGGTCGTTGATGAAATCTCTTTTGATTCATTTTTCAACTTTATATGTAGTGTATGTCAGCAGTTATCTCGTTAACAGCTGGATACCTTTTCTTCCTGAAGTTTTGATTTTGTTTACTTTGATTTTTGTAATTGTATATTTTGTAATATGGATTACAGTGTTTGTTTCAGTAAAAATAACAAGCAAGAAAATGAATATTGAACTTGAAAAATAAAAAAGACCATGGATTTATCCATGGTCTTTTTTCTGGTCGGAGTGAAGAGGCTCGAACTCCCGACATCCTGCTCCCAAAGCAGGCGCGCTACCAACTGCGCTACACCCCGTAAGAACAACGTTATTATTATACCTGTTGAATCTTTAAATGTCAATAGTCAACTTAAAATTAAATGCTGCATATTTGAATATGCAGCACATTGTTATTTACCTGAAACAGTTACTCCGTCAAATGCAATCCACGGGAAGACAGTGGAACCATCCATTGTAGTTTCTGCTGAAATGTCAATTATATTGTTGAGCATTTCTGCAAGGTTACCGCTTATCATTGTTTCAAGAACAGGTTTTGTTATTTTTCCGTTTTCAATAAGGAAACTGTTTTTTGCAACCCCGGAAAAATCTCCGTTACTTGCAGGCTGACCTCCGGAAAGTCTGCAGACAAGAATTCCTTTTTCGATTTTGCTGATCATTTCAATATATGGTGTTGTACCTGCTTTTACTTCCATGCATCCGCTGAGAGTAGAACAACGCTTTTCACCTGATTTTCTTGCTGCATATTCTGAAAGAGTAAAGTTTTTAAGAATACCGTTTTTAATAATGTCGCAATTTGAAGATTTGTATCCTTCTGCAGTATATCTTTCACCGCCGATAATTCTGTCATCAACCGGAATAAGAGAAACATTCAGACATTCAGATGCAACTTTTTCTCCGAGTTTGTTTCTCCAGGGACTTGTATTATCTATAATTGTTTCATCTCCGGTGAAATTATCAATTGCAGTTGCAATAATGTCACTCAGGCAAGAAGGGGCAATAACAGCAGTACCTGTGAATTTTCCTTCAAAGGGAACAGCTTCAAGTTCTTTTTCGCACAATTCATACATCATACGCTGAGAACCCATGTCAATAATTTTTTTGTCAAGGCTGATAAAATCTATTCCTGTAGAGTTGAATGATGTTGTTTTATCGCCATCGTGTGCTGAGTACATTGATCCCATGGAATAATATGAAGTTTTATTTGAGAATTCAACACCGTTTGTATTTGCAAATACAGATATTGATTCTGCATAATCTGCAATCAGTTGTTCAATGAAAACTTTGGGATAATCATTTTTAATGTCATCCATATATTCATTTATTCTGTCAAATAATTTGTCTCTGTCACATTCGAGTGAGCCGCAGAAGAAATCTTCATTTTCTTCTTTCTCGGCAATTGAAACACAGTTGTCTTCTGCAGATACTTCTGCAGCAGCTACACACTCTTTTGCTGCTTCATCAATTGAAATTCTGTCAATTTTATTTATAGCGATTACGCCCTTTTTCATATCCTTGACAACTTTCATTGTTACTGCACTGTCAAAAGTTGAGCGCATGAGACTGAATTCACCCGCGTCAATATTTATTTCATCAGTGATTCCGAATTTGACTTTACACTGTGCGTCATCGGCACCATATTCTTTAAGACGTGAAAGGGTATACTGAGCGATTTCTTTAAGCTGTGTAATATCCATATCTGTTCTCCTTATCTTCCGCCGATATTAATTTTACATTTAACGGCAGGACCACCGTCAGATACAGGCATAGGCTGTTTTTTGCCGCAGTAGCCTGAAGAAGCCCATGAAAGCTCGTCTGAAAGCATATCAACTGTTTTAAGTGTTTCAAATGCAACACCGGAAATTGTTGTATCGCGTATTGCTCTGCCGAGTTTTCCGTTTTTAATTTCATAACCCATTGTAATACCGAACATGAATTCACCGGTTGTATCTGCTTGGCCGTTCTGAGTCCTTGTAAGATAATAACCGTTATCTATTGAAGCAATCATGTCCTGCAGTTTATCTGTGCCGGGCAAAATAGCCGTATTTCTCATTCTTATGAGAGGTTCATCTGAAAAACCGTATGCTCTTGCATTACCGCATGGATTTACACCGAAATGCATAGCAGTTTCTTTATTGTTCATATAACCTTTGAGAATGCCGTTTTCAATCAGCACTGCGTCTTCACAGATAACACCTTCATCATCAACATAAACAGGCAACGGAACCTCTTTGCCGAATGCTGTGTTGGCAAAGTCGATAATTGTGATTTTGTCTGATGCAACATGTTTTCCGAGATTTGAAGCCGCAACTGATCCTGAAAGAACAAGATCAGCTTCTACAGTATGTCCTACAGCTTCATGTGCAATCATACCAGCAATTGAAGAGTCTATTATGCAATCGCAGACTCCTGCAGTTGAAAAAACACCTTCTTTTTTACTCATTAGTTTTTCATAGAGTATGTCAACTTTTTCATAAAGTTCTTCGGGTGTGGTAAACAGCTGAGTGAAGAATCCTTTTCCGCAGTTCATTACATCAAATAATTCAACATTGCTACCGTCGTTTGCCTGAGCTGACATTGAAACATAAATGCATGATCTGGGAGACAATGAATGTGAGAAACTTCCGGTAGAAACATGAAGAAGTTTTTCTATACAGTCAGTACCTACAATGACTGCTCTGCTTGTAAGATCGGTATATTTATTGGATATATAATCATCAAGCTGTCTTGCATAGTCGAGAAGTATTTTTTGGGGAACATCAATATATATATCATCTGATGTGTATGAAGCAACGGGGGTATCAATAAGAGCAGGACGATTCTTTTTGATTCTGCTGTCAAGGAAAATAGCATTTTTCTGAGCAGCCTTAATTACATTTTTTATGCTTTCATCGGAGTATTCACCCATAGAAGCAAAACCGTACACACCGTTTTTGTAAACTCTTGAACATACACCTCCTGATGTGACTCTGGAGTTTCCGACAAGGTTTCCTGAAACTATACTGATTTTATTGTTTGTGTTGATCTGTGCTCTGACCTCAGTATATTCTGAAATATTCTCTAAGTGTTTTTTTATTATATCGTTGAGCAAAACGAATATCCTCCTTAATTGAAGAAGTTCTGAATAGTGCTTCCAAGACCGCTTACGCTGTCACTGAGTCTGCCGAAGATACTGTTGATTATGGTAGTTGAAGATGTGATTTCACTTCCTGATGGTGTTGTTGAATTGAGTGTGGGCGGATCTCCCCATACTTCAATAGTGATTTCTGTTTCTTCATATACTGTTGAACCGGCCGGAGGTGACATTTTTGCAACTGTACCGGCTTTGTTATTACCGTCATTTTCTTTTTCAACAATGTTGTAAGACAGATTAAGCTTTCCGAGATAATATACAGTCTCTGTAAAAGGTATTCCCGTGAAGTCGGGGAGTGTGACTGTGGAGAAACCTTTGCTGTATGTAAGAATAACTTTTGAACCTTTTGCAATTTTTGTGCCGGGTGCAATATCCTGTTCAAATATAACACCTTTGCCTACTGTTGAGGATGACGCTGCCTGCAGTGTAATTTTAAGACCGTATTTTTCCGCAACCTGAACGATATATGCATCATCTTTCTGATAATTTTCGAAGTTCGGCATTTCTACAACACTGTCTGTGGTACCACCGACGTTGAATGAAATTATACCTGTAAGAGTAAGGCATATGAAGAAAATTATCATTACAGCAACAAGGCTTATACTCAGAAGGATTGTTGATGCAACGGATGTCTGGCTTCCGCTTGTTTTTGCTGCTTCATCTACCTTTGTCAGAACGGGAACGTTCGGAGTTCTGTTAATAACAATAGGTTCAGGTTTTTTTATTTGTGTCAGTTCAGACGGTTCAATATCGCTGATGGGATCAATAAGAGAAGCGGCAGATAATGCAGCAACAGTCTTTTTCTGCTGTTCAAACGCTTCTTTTGTGAATGATGTTTTTAAAAGTGCAACAGATGCTGTTCTGTCTTCGGGGAATACCTGAAGCGCACCGATATATGCAGCAAGAACATAGTCAGGAAGCTCTCTTGCATAAATAGCAGGAATTGAAAGTGTGTCTTCTTTTGAACGGATTTCTGCATCGATAGGCATTCCTCCGGTGATACATCTGTAAAGAACAGCAACAAAACCGTAAATGTCTGTGCATTCAGTAAGATTCATACTGTTACTGTACTGTTCAATAGCTGCATATCCGGGTTTTATATCAGGTGAAATTATATTGTCAACTTTTCTTGTTTTTTCTATTCCGAACCCCCAGAGTTTAAATTTACCGTTACTGCAAAGGAATAGGGTATCGGGGGAAATGCCGCCGTGAATAACACCGACACCGTGAAGAGCTTCAAGTGCATCAAGTGCAGGAAATAATTTGTCATTGATTTCGTTCCAGCTTATTGTACCGCCTTTCATACTGAGATATTCAGCAAGAGTCTGACTTCCGTCAGCTTCAGCAACAACATATGCTGTATCATTTGCCTCGAATACATCGAGAACTGTTATCATGCATTCAAGTGTTTTCAGTTTCATTATTTTGTGCCACATGTCAAGGAAATCAGTTCTTAATTCTTTGAAAACAGAAAGTTTTTCGTCCTTGATTTCAGGTCTGTTACTGCCGGCCTGTCTTGTGCATATGTTCTCGGGAAGGAATTCTCTGATTCTTATGCAGTTGTTAGTTATTGTGTCAAGGCCGAGATATGTTACACCTTCATAATTCTGTTCAAGTACTTCGCCTACAACATATTTTCCCGCAAGAACAGTGCCGTATACAAGATAAGGCGCAATTTGTTCAGATTTTGTATCAAAACCGCAGTAAGGACATTT
>JAZOUN010000151.1:0-32812 GCA_045658165.1 Acutalibacteraceae bacterium | reverse complement strand
ATCGCAAGACTTCACTCAGCAGTTATCTCTTATGCAAGAGATTTCATGATTGACAGAGGTTTCACATATGTTGTTCCTCCCTTTATGATCCGTGCAGACGTTGTTACAGGCGTTATGAGCTTTGCTGAAATGGAAGCTATGATGTATAAGATTGAAGGCGAGGACCTTTATCTTATCGGTACAAGTGAACATTCAATGATCGGTAAGTTCATTGATCAGATGATTCCCGAAGAACAGCTTCCTCTCACACTTACAAGCTATTCACCCTGCTTCCGTAAGGAAAAGGGTGCTCATGGTATTGAAGAAAGAGGCGTTTACAGAATCCATCAGTTCGAAAAGCAGGAAATGGTTGTTGTATGTAAGCCCGAAGAAAGCCCCAAGTGGTTTGATGTTCTCTGGCAGAATACAGTAGACCTCTTCCATTCACTTGTTGTGCCCGTAAGAACTCTTGAATGTTGGTCAGGCGACCTTGCAGACCTTAAGGTTAAGTCGGTAGACGTTGAAGCATGGTCACCCAGACAGCAGAAGTACTTTGAAGTAGGTTCATGTTCAAACCTCGGCGATGCTCAGGCAAGAAGACTTTCAATCAGAGTCAAGGGCAAGACAGAAAAATACCTTGCTCACACTCTTAACAATACAGTTGTTGCTCCTCCCAGAATGCTTATTGCATTCCTTGAGAACAACCTCAACGAAGACGGCAGCGTAAATATTCCCGTTGCACTTCGTCCTTACATGGGCGGCAAAGAAAAGCTTGTTCCCGTAAAATAAATCTTATTCAGATTGTAAAAAGACCATCGGACTTTCCGATGGTCTTTGTTTTTACTCAGGTTTATTATTTTCCTGCAGGAATGAAACAGATTGATGTATCTCCGTTTGCTGTTCTGAATGAAACGAATGAACCTTGTTTTATATCATCCTGTTCATATACAGTGTATGATTTTGCGAGCAGTTCGGCAATTTTTGCTTTGTCGGTGTATATTTCTTCATTGGCAACATTGCCGAGAGTGCTTGTGTACTGTTCCCAGTCACCTTCGCTGTCAATTGTGGATTTTGCTGACGAATATCTTGTTACGAAACATCTTGAAAGTCTCTGTAACAGATATGTTTCATTGCCGATGTAATATTCATATGCAGTGTCCGCCGGTATGACTTCTGCTGTAATAAATTCGGGAGCTGTGATGAGTTTTTCATAAAGTCCCAGTTCTTTCAGCAGTTCAACAGTGTTTGTCATATCTGTTGTGATACATGTGTTGAAATAAGGTGCCCATACTCCCGATTCAAGGAAAGATTCGAATCGTGCGGAAAATATCTTTTCTGTAATTTCTGTTTTTTCGGGAGCAGTCTGAGCGTCAAGTGCATCACTGCCGTAAGAGAAAATCAGAAAACCGACAGGGGATTGTGCAGGATAGTACTTTTCGTCAACAGTACGGGCTGAAAGATCTTTATAAAGTGCATCAAGAAGTTTTAATCTGTCATGTTCCGAAAGGGTGAGAGAAAATTCTTTATCTGCAAATCTGCTGTAAAATTTAACATAATAGTTGTTTCTGAGATTTCTCTGAGCATCTGCAAAAACAGTTCTTGCAGATTGTTCGTAAACATTATATTTTTTGATTTCGCCTTTAAAAAGCTCTGTGAGTGTGTTGTTGTAGAAGTCACTGTCTTCAAGATAAAGCAGTTTTTTATATGATTCGGGAGAAATTCTGTTGAAGCTTCTTTTGAGCGTTGTTCCGTTTTTCAGTTTGTAGATGAACTGTATTGTGTTTTCGGTAGTTCTTGACTCTTCACTGTCTTTTGTTATTGCTTTGTGAACATCAAGCACGGCTTTTATGTCATTTTCTGATGTGAATTCACCTGCAAGACATCCTGATGATGCAAAAAAGCTCACATCGTAGTTTCCGTATGTCCAGGAGTCTGCGAAAAGTCCGTATTCAGCTGTGGTACCCACTGATGTTACGGATACACTTTCTATGTTGCTTTGTGCCGGAATTTTCTGAGCAAAACCGAAAAGACCACCGTTGAAAATCAATGCAATTGCAACGGAAACAGCAATACCTATCGGGAGTTTGTAAAGTCCTTTTGCAAATTTCTTGAGATCTCTGAGTACAACAGCTTCAAGAATAAGATGTACGGCTGCAAAACACAAAGAACCGGCAACAAGACTGATTACAAGATCGCGACCTGTAATGTTTATTACAAAACAGAATGCAGAAAATGCCGCAAGGGTTGAAACTGATGTGTTGAGAACTCTGTTTGTGCCGATAAAACCGCATATTTCAGCTTTTCTTTTGTTGAAAATAAAAACTGCAAGAACAAAAATTAAAATTGTTGCAATAAGCCACAGACATGATACAAGCATATCGGGATTTACAGCGGGTACGGCAGGATTTGAAACATCCTTTTCCATAAGTACAAGAGCTTCAAGTCCGTTTTTATCATGGAAAAGAGGGCTGAGGAAATTCATCTGATCGGGCAGTGTTGCCACAGTTTCGTAATAACCGTAATTAAAAGTATTCAGAAACAGGAAATTCTGACCGTAGGGTGTACCGTACAGGAATGTATCCATAAGAGCCTGAATACTGTAAAGGAATATGTCCGGAAGCATAAGAATTATTACAGAAAATACAGCTGTTTCAAAAGTTGTGCCCACAGCGGCAAAAATTGCTGCCGTTACGGTGAATGATGTTGCCGCAATAAGGAAAAGGTTGAGTGTCCAGTATGAAATTACACTAAGCAGTGTAAATGAGAATCCGACACTGAAAACATTTGCAAAGAAAAGAACTGTCATGGGAATAATGGTTGCCAAAAGCATGAGAATTATTCCCGAAATATATTTACTGCAGAAAAGCTTTGTTCTTGTAATGCCGAGAGAGTAATATACATTCACCATTTTTTTTGAAGTGATGAAATTGAATGTGCATATTGCCGCCAGTATACCGCAAACTGCAATACATATGAGCAGGGGATTCAGCATGTACTCAGCATCGCGCAGTATCAGAAAATGATACTTGTCACGGTTTGTTACGTACTCAGTTACAGCACCGTTTTCGTCGTACACCGGAGCTGAGCCGAAAAGTTCGGAAACTGAAAAAAGAACCGTGCAGAAAGATATTATTGCACACTGTATAAGTGCCACAAGAGATGTTATGCTTTTTATTCCGTGTTTTATGGTGAACAGAACGCCGTTACCTGATGATTTCTTTGAAGTCATAATTGCCGCCCTCCATTTCCTGTAAAAAGATTTCTTCTAGTGAAAGACTTATTTTCTCCGTTACTGCAGGTGAAAGGAGTTTTATCTTTTCTTCGGCTTCCGCTGTATCTCCGTTTACCGTAAACATTGCAAGCTGACCGTCTTTAACAAGATTGTCGCATTGGATACCGTTGAATTCATCAAGAGTGAAACTTCGTGCAAAAGCAAGACGGAATTTTGTGCGTCCTTTTGATAATTCATCTACAGAGCCGGTAACTGATATTTTTTTACCGTTGATAATTCCGATATGATCGCATAAATTTTCAAGCTCCTGAAGATTGTGGGACGAAATGATAACGGATGTGTTGCGTTCCTTGATAGTTTCTCTCAGAAGACCTTTCATCAGCAGACGTTTCTGGGGATCGATACCGTCAAATGACTCATCAAGAAGCAGTACTTCGGGATGGGTGGAAAGTGCAAGAACCATTTCTGCCTGTCTCTGCATACCCTTTGAAAAGCCTGCAATTCTTTTTTTCGGATCAAGACCGAATGCTTCCACAAGGCGTGTGAAAGTGCTGTAATCAAAACGTTCATAGTACCCGTTGTAGAAGTCTGCCATTTTTATCATGTTAGCGTAAGGCCCGAAATACAGATCATCCGGCATAAAGAAGAGTTTCTCTTTCTTTTCTTCATTGTCAAAAATGTTTTCACCGTCAAAAAGAACTTCACCTTTTTCAGGTTTGTATATTCCGCATATATTTTTCAGCAGAGTTGTTTTTCCGGCTCCGTTATAACCCACAAGACCGTAGACAGATCCTTTTTCCACCTTAAGTGATATATCCTGCAGTGCTGTGAAACTGCCGAAATTTTTTGTGAGATTTCTGACTTCAATCATAAAAAAACCTCCTTATTGCTTTGATGATTCAATTATATAATTTTGTTTTTGTGCAGTCAATCGGGTTATCTGTTTTTAATAATATCTTTGTTTTTTCTTAATAATTCAGATAAAAAAGGCAGGAATCACACTTCTGTAATTCCTGCTTTGTGTTATTTTATGCGTAATCCTTTAGGATAGTGGTTTTTTGCTCTGCCGTTTACAACTTTTGCACCGCCCACTGTACAGCCGTTTGTTGTTATGACTGCCCATCCGTTTTCGCAGTCTGTTTCTATTTCTTCACCGTGCAGATATTTTCTGATTTCTTCACTGTCGGGGGAAAGCTCGATTTTTCTTCTGAAAAGATTTCCCATAGCCATGAAAAACTGATGATGCGGCTGGATGTAGTTTTTGCGTATTTCCCCGATTGTAACACCGCATGAGAAAGCTGTTCCTTTTGTTATTTCAAAGTCCGGAGTGAAATAAACGGGGTTGTTGTTATACATCAGCACATTGTTTTTGTCGTATGATGTGAGAACATCATCAAGAAAGTCAGTAACTGTCTTATCTGTTTTTCCTTTTTTTGCATTGCTGTTGTATGAAAAAGAGAATGACTGGTTTGTGTTATGAAGAACAGCCATAAACTGACCTTCTCCGCGGTTTTTGTGAGGATAGAATCTTCGTGCTTCGTTTATATCGGCACATTTACATCCGTCAAAGAAAATGCCGTCTGATGTGTTTTCTTTAACCTTTGCGTTTACAGGGACGATTTCAAATTCAGGATGTGCCTGTAAAAATGAATCAACGGTCATTTCATTTTCTTCAAGAGAAAATGTACATGTTGCGTAAATTATATATCCTCCGTTTTTAAGAGCGATTGCGGCGTTTTTGAGAATTTCAGCCTGACGTACGGCACACTTTTTTACATTTTCAATGCTCCATTCTTCAACAGCTGCTTCCTCTTTTCTGAACATGCCTTCACCTGAGCATGGCGCGTCAACCATGATAAGGTCAAATGTGTCAGGAAACAGTTCCGCGAGTTTTTTTGTGTCCATGCAGGTTGTAACAGTATTATGAAGACCGAGACGTTCAATATTTCCCGTGAGGATTTTGCATCTTGAAGAAATGATTTCATTTGAAACGAGAATACCGTCTTCACCGAGCTTGTTTCTCAGCTGAGAACTTTTTCCGCCGGGAGCTGCACACATATCAAGAATTTTCCAGTCAGGCTGAATGTCTATACATTCAGCGGGGGCCATTGCGCCCGGCTCCTGAATGTAAATCATTCCTGCATGATGAAAAGGATGATTACCTGCTTTGTTGTAATCGAGGTAGTAACCTGTTTCGGCGTAGGGAATTTTTTCTTTGCCGAAAATATTTATTTTATCAAAATCTTCAACACTGATTTTGTCCGTATTTACGCGGAAAGCTTTTACGGGTTCATTCTGCAATGCGGATTCATAGCATTCATATTCAGCCCCCAGAAGCTTTTTCATTCTTTCGGAATATTCATAAGGAAGTTCTGTCATTTATTCAAGTCACCCTAAATTCATTTCAATGTGAAGCATGCACATGCCTACTGATGTCATTGCCGCTGTTTCTGTGCGGAGGATTCTTTTGCCGAGAGAGATTGTTTTGCCTCCTGCTTGTGTTGCAAGGTCAATTTCGTTTTCGTCAAAACCGCCTTCGGGACCTATAAAGATACCTACGGACATACCTTTTTTTATCTGATTGAGCATTTCTTTTGTAAATTTCATACCTTCTGCATTTTCGTAAGGTACAAGAAACATATCAAGCTCTTTTGCCTTTGCCAATGCCTGTTTGTATGTCATTGTGTCGCATACTTCGGGAATGCAGTTGCGTTTGCTCTGTTTTGCCGCACTTTCTGCAATTGACTGCCAACGTGCCTGTTTGCTTTTCTTTTTCTTTTCATCCAGTTTAACCACACAACGGTTCATTTCCACCGGGATTATTGAAAAAACACCCAGTTCAACTGTTTTCTGTATGATAAGCTCCATTTTATCACTTTTGGGAAGTCCCTGAAAAAGATAAATTTTTGTATCAAGTTCGGTGTTCTGAAAATTTTCTTCAGTTATCTGTGCAACGGCACAATCACCCTCAAAATCAATAAGGGTACAAAGGTTGCTTGAACCATTGTCACTGACAAGAAATGTATCTCCCTTTTTCATGCGGAGAACATTTTTTAGATGATTGAAATCCGGCCCGGATATGTAATAAACGTCACCGTTTCTTTCATTGCCGTTTACAAAAAAATTATACATGACTGCACCAACTTTCGGTAAATATTATATCAGATAAAATTACTGTTTACAATCAGAATTTTAATAAATGAAAAATAAAAGAGGACTGTAATTCGCCTTGCGGGAGCTCGGCGTTTTACAGTCCCCGTTGTATTACATCTGTGAACGTGCAGTTTTCTTGAGGGTTGCGGAAGAGGCATTTGATTCATAAACCTCTCTAATTTCTTCCATTCTTGCAATGTCACGCATTACTACATTAAAAGGAATACCCTTGGGGATTCTCAGGAAGTAACGGCAGCAGAATCTTGTTGCTTCATCGTCATTTTCGTTGGGATTGACAGTTGTGCAGTCGAAAGATGTAATGATTATCTGTTTACGGTCAAAATAGTCTTCAAGAGTAGGAAGTGCTGAGTTTTTGTCGTCTGTGATGACTTCAATGTAACGCATTCCTCTGTGTTTTATGAATCTGTCTTCAAGAGATTTGAGGGTAACTGTTGCAAAAAGAATTGCGAGCATTGCAATTATGATGATTCTGAAATAACCCATACCTATTGCAAGACCCATACAACCACTTATCCATACGGTTGCCGCTGTTGTGGTACCTGTAACAACAGATCCGTCTTTTGCTTTTATGATTGCACCTGCACCGATAAAACCGATACCTGAAACAACACCTGATGCAATTCGTGACATGTCAACTTTTGATGATGCATCGAGGGCTTCGTTTCCTATGAGTGAATAGCACATTTCTGCAGATATCATGGTTGTTATTGCCGCACCGAGGCAAACAAGTGCGTGGGTTTTCATGCCTGCCGGGTGGTTTGCAAGTTCTCTTTCTACACCGATACCCATACCTATAAGAACTGCTACGACCACTCGTATTACAACATCAAGCCATGAAAGCACTCCGCCAAAGAGAGTTGAAATATATTCCATTGTGTTTCTCCTTTATTGTTTAGATAAAAATTTAAGTGATGCAATTGTTATTGCAAAAGACACAATCCGCAGAATTATAATGAAAAGATTGCTTATTGTCAGTGCCGAACCGAGGAAAACAGTAAGTGTAATAAGCAGTATGCTGATTGCAGAAAGTGTGTAAACAACCATAGGAAGTGTGTTGAAAATCTTGTTCAGACAGAAACTGCTTCTTATAAGTTTTGAAAGTGCACCTATACTTCCGTCGGTGAAAACGTCTGCAGGAAGTGCTGTTTCTGTTCTCTTCTCTTTATCAATGAAGTAGAGTGTTTCCGCATCGGTTGTATCAAAAATATTTTTACTGCCGAGTTTGCATTTCTTTGTTATATATTCGGGAGTAATGTTCGGATCGGATGAATGAATAATTATTTTGATTCCGTTTGATGTAAGGTATTTGAAAAATGCAGCCACACTTCTTTTTATGTGATAACTTACGATGAGAAGCATTGTGAAATTGCCGTTGACAGCAAAGTACAGGAGTTTTCTGTCTCCGGTAATGAGTTCTTCTTCAAAATTTTCATCAGGGATACGAACACCGTTGCTTGTAAGGAATTCACGGCTTCCAAGCAGAACAGTGTTGTTTTCTACTGTTGCTTTTATTCCGCCCGAAGCGTAAACTTCTGTGTTTTCTGCTTCAGGAACGGTCATTTCGCCCTGATCGGTTACCTGCTTCATAATGGAAGCAAGAGGGGACAGCCCTGCATTGATTGCTGCTGCGCAGAAAATAGTTGCTTTTTTAGGATCGGTATATCCGAATGTTTTAACACCATGGATACTGCATGCCGATTGTTCTATAACTTCCGATGCGTTCAGTACTATTGCCTTTGTGTTTACAACATCTCCTGCACATCTGTAGGAGATTACTGATGCTTTATGCTTTGAAAGACTGCTGTTTGTGTTGTAAAGCATCAGAGCTGCCGATATTGTGAAAGTTACGGGCAGACAGGCAATCATCATTCCCGTAAAAACTGTTATGCCTGTCATTGCATCGGATTTTATAATTCCTGACGCTATGGCAGAAATAAGAGAAATTACCGTAACGAGAATATATACGGCATTTATTGCAAAGGGTTTCGGAATTGCATTTGTGAGTTTTGACATTATGCCTGTAAGAAATGCAGTATCCGATGAATATCTCATACAATCGTCTGATTGTGTGAATTTGTTCTGAAGCGCACCCTCAATACCGCCGTCTGAAAGGTTTCTGAAAACAGAAAGTTTTTCATATGTGAGCATTCCTGCCGTAAGTTTTGAGTTGTTTGCCAGAAGAAATTTCGGAAGAGTTGCTGATATAAGAGACATGACTGCAGCGGGTACAAGAAGGCTTGTTCCGTTGCTGATGTCTGTTGCTGCGGTAAATGATGCAACTGTCTGAATAGTTGCAGAAATGAAAATGAGCAATGCTCCTGAATTCAGAGAAAATCTGAAACGCTTTATATCTTTTATTCCGTCTGTAAGTTCTTTTACGCATACAATTGCACTGAGAATCAGGGCAAATACACACAGTACAGAACAGATTATCGGATTTGTTGTTTTGAGAACAGATAAAAGCAGAAGAAGTATTAATGAAACTGAAAGCAGAATGCAGGATTTGATAAGTGCTGTACGGCTGTATTTTGTAAGTTTGCCGAGAATGGCGTGAACTTCATTTTTGCTGCCGATTTCAAACGGGGGCGCAACTTTCTGCGTGTTGCTATTGTCTGAAAGTACTTTGAATACCTTTCTCTTTCTGTCCTGCAGTTTTTCGTTTGCAACTTTACGAGGTTGTATAACTTCTTCCTTTTCATTATCATCGGAAGAATGAATTGTTACAATTTCTTTTTCGTCAATATCAAAAGCTGCAGTATCTTTTGTTTTTTCTTTTTTAATCTTTTTTAACTTTTTCTTTTTGCTTTTTTCTTCGGGGAATTTAAAAATAGGATCAAATGCAGGGAATGCAAGCTGACTGTCAGGTTCCATTCCCACATCGTCTGCGGCAGTTCGTGCAATTGCTCTGAGTTTTTCTGATTTTCCGAAATTGACACCCTCGTTTTTGATTGCTTTGTAAGCACTGAGGAACGGATTATCGTCTTCGTCGGAAATCTGACCCTCTATAGGCACTGCAATGTCTTCCTGAGTGTTGTCACTTACAAGGTCTGCCATTGTGCGCTGTCCAGGTATCTGATTTTCGGGAAGTTCTATCTGTTCAACATCGTTCTTGCTGTCGGAAATTTCAGGCATTTCGGGAGTGAGCTCAAAACGCTGATTATAGCTTTCTGCCTTGAAGCCTGTATCATCAGAGAGGATTCTTCCGGTGCGTTTTGTGAGAATCTGATGCTGAATAACAGGGTTTACTGTTGTGTGAGGGTTGATTTCTCCGCATCTTGACTCTTCGGTGCTGATGTTTCCTGCTTTTTTTACGGGTTCATTTACTGTTCTTGTGGAACGCTTACGCAGATCCGGACCGTACTGGGCCAGAAAATCATCATAAGAATTGTCCCGTTCAGGGGCAGATATTCTTTTTTTTGTTTTTACGCTGATTTTTTTTTCAGCCATCTTATATCACCGTTATTATTTTCTTGTCTTGGAAGCTTCAAACATCAGTATGCTGCCTGCAACCGATGCGTTAAGTGAGTTGATTTTGCCTTTCATGGGGATTGAAACTATAACATCGGCATTTTCTTTTACGAGTCTGCCTACACCTTTGCCCTCTGAACCGATGATAATTGCAACAGCTCCGGACATATCTGTTTCGTAATAGGGTTTGCCGTCCATATCAGCGGCATACACCCATACACCTTTTTCTTTGATTTCATTTATTGCAACAGTAAGGTTTGTAACTCTTGCAACATGCATATATTCAAGTGCACCTGCGGATGATTTGCCTACTGTATATCCGAGCCCTGTGCTTCTTCTTGAGGGGATAACAACACCGTGAGCACCTGCCGCTTCGGCACTTCTTATTACTGCGCCAAGGTTGTGAGGATCTTCAAGTCCGTCGCATATGATGATGAACGGAGCTTCATTTCTTTCCTCTGCAAGAGCAAATATGTCATCAAGAGTTGAGTATTCCTTTGCAGCAGCAACAAGAATAACACCCTGATGGTTGCTGTGTCCGCACATGAAGTCCAGTTTTTTCTGGTCAACTTCTTTTACGGGAATTTTAAGGTCAAGACACTGTGCAACAATGGGAGATACAGCACCTTTTTTATCGCCTCGCTGAATCATAAGGCATTCGGCAGGTCTTCCTGCTTTAAGAGCTTCTCTTACGGAATTTCTGCCTATGATAAGGTCGTCACGTTCCTGTCTTTCGGGCTTTTCCTGTTTTTCTTCTCTTTCGGGTCTTGAGTTTTTCTGAAATCTATCATTTTTTTTGAAATTGTTGTTCATATCTTTTCACCGTCAATTTATATAATAAAATATTATAACAAATATAACGCGTTATTTCAATAGCAGATGATAATTTGAAAGTAGAAAAAAGACTCAGGTGCTTTGTATGGTTTGACCAAGAATTCTTCTGCAGATTGCAACAGTGCTACGATATTCCTGTTTGCGACAGCTTCCGATTGCTGTTGATTGAAAACAACATCATAAAAAGACATTATTTTTGTCAGGGGGAAGGTATAATAAATGTAATCAATAATAAACAGTGGTGAATTATATGCAGGATGTTAAAATAAAAAATCTGAAAACCAGCGATGAAGTAATAAATTATGCACTGCGGGTATTTCTGAAACAGTCGATGATATGTATTTTCGGATTTTTCTTTGCAACGGCATCTTTTGAGGAGCTTTCACCCTTCGGAATTTCTTTTGTTGCAGGAACTTTTCTTGAGTACATACCTATTGCAGTTCTTGGCACGGCATTGGGATTTTTTCAGGTTTACGGCATTTCAGTTGTTGCACTAAGGTATATTGCTTCTTCAATCGTGGCAGGAATAACGGCATATGTGTTCAAGAGGAGCATGAAATCTGCATATCATAAGCATTTCAGCATGATTGCAGGTTTTTTTTCGTTGTTTTCAACCGGAATTATAATGAGTCTTTCCGTTGCGTTGTCGGCAGATGAAATAATCATTTATATGGCAGAGGGTATTATGGGCGGAGCCGTTGCACGTTTTACCGATAAGTTTTTTTCAATTCCGCCGTCAAAAAGAAATATAGCAAGATTTTCGGGAGAGGAAACAGCATCTGTTTTTGTTCTTTTCGCAGTATTGCTGCTGTCACTTAACAATTTTTCGTTTTATATATTCTCACCTGCAGTTATTGCAGGAATTTATGCTGTTCTAGTGTCGGCTTCTTTCGGCGGAGATAAATACGGAGCCGTTTCGGGCATTGTTGCAGGAGTTATGCTCGGAATCGGCAGTATGAACAGTTACCTTACGGGCGGAATTTCTCTGGGAGGGCTGTTGTGCGGATTGTTCGGCAGGTACAACAGATTTATTTCGGCAGTTATTTTTCTTATAACTGTATCGCTGGGTGCATTTGTGTCGGACGACTGGGTGTCGGCATCGCACGTGATTTATAATGTGGGAATTGCAACAACATTGTTTTTGTTTACACCAAAAAAGATTGCTCGGATTTACCGCCGATTCTTTATTGTTTCTGATGAAAAAATATTTTTGTCGGGTCAAAACGGTGTGTTGAAAAACAGACTGAAAATTGCCGCGGATTCTATGAATGATGTAACTTCATCAGTAAAAGCCGTTGCAGGGATATACCGTCGCAGAAGCACTCCGAGAGAAAGAGATGTTTACGATAATGTATGCGTTAAAATATGTAAAGAATGCAGAAATTATGATGCTTGCTGGAACAAAAACAGTCAGGAAACGGTCGATTGGTTCCTGAGTATCTCAGATGTGTTGAAATACGGCGGAGAACTCAGCGAAGTTGAACTGCCGCATCGTTTTCTGAATGTTTGTGTATCTCCCGATAAGGTAATGAAAGCTCTGTTTTATGAGATCACATGCTATAAAGAGGCAATGCGTGAAGCGGCAAAAACAGGCGAAACAGTGAATATTGTTTCCGATCAGTTCGGCTCTGTCTCCATGTTGCTGAGTTCTCTTGCGCAGACTATGGATTATGATGAGGATTTTGAATATGAGAAAACGCAGAAAGTTTATGAAGCACTGTCGGCAGACTTGAAACTTGATATTCGCAGCTGCGGAGTTTTCAGAAATACTGATGAGCATATTTTCTGTGAACTGAGTTTTCGTGCCGAAGAAAACGGTATTATCCGTAAAATTACAGATGTTGTTTCGGCAGTTCTTGATTTGCAAACCGAAGAACCTGTATACAGTAAAAACGGAGATAATGTTTACAACCTGACTGTATGTGAAAAAACAAAATTTTCCGTTCTGTCGGGAGGGTGTCAGATAAATTCAGGAGACAACAAATGGTGCGGTGATACATTTGAGAGTTTTTATGACGGGAAAGGGAATTTTTATGTTGTGCTCAGTGACGGAATGGGAACAGGCAAAAAAGCAGCGGCAGATTCGGTGATGTGCTGTTCTCTTACATCGTTATTGCTTAAAGCAGGGTATCCTGTTACGGGAATTATAAAAATGATAAATTCCGCAATGCTTGTGCGTTCGGGTGAGGAATCCCTTGCAACGCTTGATATTGCAGTTGTGAACCTTTACAGCGGAGAAGTCTGTTTCTATAAGGCAGGTGCGGCAGCATCAATTGCAATGAAACATTTTAAACTGCTGAAAATTGAAAAACCCTCTTTGCCGGTGGGAATTCTCGCAGATATTGATTTTGAAAAAATAGAAATAAAGCTTTCAGATTCGGATTCCTTTGTGCTGATGAGTGACGGAGTCAGTGAAAATGCTGTTTCAATGTGGCGTGAAATACTTAAAGATTCTGCTGATTACAACGGAAAACAGCTGGCAGACAAACTTGCAAAAACAGCTCATATGAATTCGGAAAATGACAATGCAGACGATATTACTGTTGTTGCAGTGGCAATAAACAATAATTTAACTAATGAATAATTTACAATTTACAATGTACAATGATTTGCAGCAACTGCCTATGATTTAACATCGGCATAATTGTAAATTGTACATTATACATTGTTAATTGGCTCGATAAATTATTGTTTTCTTCTTGCAATAAATTCCGATATATTGTATAATACTATATTGGAATAGATTGTATAGGAGAAAGTATATGCTTGAACTTAAAAATGTATGCTTTACCGTAAATGACGGCACAACAGATCTTGACATTGTTAATGATGTCAGCCTTGTTGTTCCCGACGGTAAATTTGTTGTTATAACAGGGCCTAACGGCGGCGGCAAATCAACACTTGCAAGACTTATTATGGGTATTGAAAAGCCCACATCAGGTAAGATAATTTTTAACGGTACAGATATAACGGAAATGTCAGTAACAGAAAGAGCAAAAATCGGTGTAGGCTATGCGTTCCAGCAGCCCCCCAGATTCAAAGGTCTTACAGTAAGAAGTCTTCTCAGCCTTGCCCACGGCAGTGAACTTCCCGAAGATCAGTGCTGTTCTTATCTTACAAAAGTCGGTCTTTGTTCAAGAGATTATCTTAACCGTGAGGTTGATACATCTCTCTCAGGTGGTGAGGTCAAGAGAATTGAAATCGCAACTCTCATGGCAAGAGAACTTGATCTTGCGATTTATGACGAACCCGAAGCAGGTATCGACCTGTGGAGTTTCACTATGCTTGTTGAAAGTTTCAAGGCAATGATGTCAGACAGAAAAGAAAGCATTATCATAATTTCACACCAGGAAAGAATAATGCAGCTTGCAGATGAAATTGTTGTTATTGCTGACGGTAAAATCAGAAATCAGGGTCCCAAGGACGAGATTTTTCCCCGTCTTATGGGCGAATTTGACGGCGGCTGCAATTTCAGATAAGGAGGGGCAAAAATGGAAAAAATAGATTTTTCAATGCTCGGTAAAATTGCCGATATAACAGATATCCCCTCAGCGGGAGCTTACAATATAAGAAAAAACGGTCTCGGTGTTGAGAGAAAATCAACAGAGAATATCGAAATCGTAAACAAGACAGACAAGCCCGGAATTGATATAAAAATCAAGCCCTTTACAAAGGCTGAAAAGGTGCATATTCCCGTCATCATTACCGAAGAGGGAGTGAATGATGTTGTTTACAATGATTTTTACATCGGCGAAGGTGCAGATGTTGAGATAGTTGCAGGCTGCGGAATACATAATTCCGGCTGTAATACAAGTGAGCACGACGGTATTCACAGATTCTTTATCGGTAAAAACGCAAGAGTGAAGTATGTTGAAAAGCACTACGGTGAGGGCGAAGGTACAGGTAAAAAGATTCTTAACCCTGTTACTCAGGTGTTTATGGAAGAAAATTCATACTGCGAAATGGAAATGGTGCAGATTGAGGGCGTTGACTCAACTCTTCGTGAAACAGAAGTCAGCCTTGAAGCAGGGGCAAAGTATGTTGTTCTTGAAAAGCTTATGACTCACGATGAACAGAAAGCCGAGTCAAATATGGTGATTAATCTTAACGGCAAAGATGCATCGGCACAGATAATTTCCCGTTCTGTTGCAAAGCACAATTCAGAGCAGATTTTTAAGCCTACTGCTGTGGGCAATGCTGACTGTAAAGCTCATGTTCAGTGCGATTCAATCATCATGGATAACGCAAAAATCAGCTCAGTTCCTGCAATCACTGCAAATAACGCAGATGCTCAGATTGTTCATGAAGCTGCAATAGGCAGAATCAATAACGACCAGCTTCTTAAACTCATGACATTCGGCATGAACGAAGAAGAAGCCGAAAACGTTATCGTTCAGGGCTTCCTGGCTTAAAAAACAACTCACGGAGAAAATCTTCGTGAGTTATTTTTATGAGCGGTGTTGTATGTTGACATTGTTGCGGTGAAATGGTAAAATCAGCATGTGATTTTATTTCGATATTGAAAATTTCGGAGGTAATTGTATGAAAAAATTATCAAGAAAAATTCTGTCGGTGTTGCTTGTACTTGCAATGCTCATCCCCACAGGGGTATTATCAGTGAGCATTAGTGCGGCAGGTGAAAGCATAAAAATAGGAGATTATCTGACATTGGGTACATATTACGGAGAGCCTATAGTGTGGCGCTGTGTTGATATTGATGAAAATGGACCTCTTATGCTCAGTGATAAAATTTTGTGTTTAAAATCATTTGATGCAAACGGATCATCAAGTTATCATAATGACGGATGGGGTACTGTAAGAAAAGCATACGGATCCAACTGTTGGTCTGATTCAAGTATACGTCAATGGCTTAATGCGTCAGGAATCGTACAATATACTCATTGTTCGCCGACAGAACAACGTGTTTTAGGTGGTCTGAATGCTTATGCTGATGAAAACGGATTTCTTACAAATTTTTCAGATAGCGAAAAAACAATGATAAAAACAGTAACACAGAAAAACTATCTTAATGCCTGGGATGCTGAAAGCAGAAGCTCTTATCGCAGCGGTGGTACAACTAAACTTATATATTCATTATCGCTGGTTGAGATGGATTATTCCGGTTATTATTATCAGAATGTTACTGACAGCGTTTTTCTTTTGAATCCTGAACAGGCTGATGCGGTTGCAATGAATTTAGGAAAAGATTATTTACTTAATGCGTATCCTACTCAGGCGGCAATTGATAATTCCGAGTATAAACATACAAATTTAGCTACCGGAAAACCCTGGGCATATTGGTTTGCTATTCCTCGTAACGAAGGCGCATCATATGAGAACCTGACAATATCCAGTTACATAGGCGGAACAGCAAATGATACCGGGTTAACAGCTTATGATTGCAGAAACGGAGTTCGTCCGGCATTTTATTTAAATACCGATAATGTAGAAACCGATGAAAAATATCCTGCCGGATATGATGCTTCATCGGATAAATACGGATTTTTAAATCCTGAACGAGTTATAGAATCAAAAAAATATACCGAAGTATACGGATTGATAAAAGGTCAGAAGATTTATTCCTTTAATGAAAAGAACGGAGCACATGGTTTGTGTTACGGAATGGCATCAACAACAAGTGCATTATTGGAAAACAGGCAGGCAATAACATCTTTTTCTTTAAGTTCTCCTGATCTTGATTTGGGTAATGTTGAAAATATCGCCAGCATATTTGAAGAAGCATATTCAACTTTATTCAAAATGACAACAATTGATTTGTTGCAATACGGTCATATTTATCAGTATGCATCAGACAGAGAAAATACAATTAACAATTTGCGTGGATTGTACAATGCAACAGAATTGTATGTAAGAGGAAAAGGTCCTGCTGTTGTAATTTCAGTATGGCTTGGTGATGAAGGCAACAGAACTCACGGGCATTCAATTCTTGCAACAGGAATAAAAGAAACAAAAGATCACTATGTTATTCTTATAGATGATTCTAATTTCTGGCAGCAGACAGAATTGTTTATCAGCAAAGATTTTTCTGAATGGAGTTATTCGGTTGATGATGTTACTTTTGCTGACGGTTCACAGTACATTTATGGATCATCAAACAGTGTAATAACTTATGATACTCCCGGAAGTATTGTTTACAATATAGGTTTATTGGCAGGCGGAAAAACAAAATCTGCAACAACATATCTGAATGATAATCGTTTGTTGGTAACATCTGAGGCTTCTCTTACAGAAAATGATAAAATTTCAGAAATATTTGTTTCTGAAATAAATTCAACATCAACTGAAGCAAACAGATTTTATTGGGTTGATGCCGATATTCATGATGTTGAATTGTCAGCAACGGAGGATGATTCGGAAGTGACTGTTTCTGATGTTTCTTCATCTGTAAGTGTTGTTCTTGATTCAGGAGAAACTGCAAGTTTTTCTGTTGATGATACTAAAGCTAATCGTGTAAATCTTTCTGCAAAAAACAATGCAGATTCAGCAATTGAATTTTCTTCTGTTGATAAAAACGGTGAGATTGTTGCAATTACAATCACCGGTACAGTAAACGGTGATGAGGTTACAGCAACTGAAACAGACAATGGTATTCAGGTAACAGGTTTTAATAATATTTCTGTCACATATGAAACTCCCGACGGTACATCTGAAACAAAAGCTGATGTCAAAGATGGCTCAACAGTTAATATTACTGTAAACGATGATGAAAACAAAGTTGAAACAGATTGGCAGAATAAAGATGAATCTGCAGAAAAGAACTGCTCATGCAACTGTCACTCAAATGCATTTATGCAGTTTCTTCATAAGATTGTGTCTTTCCTGCGAAAGCTCTTCGGTATGACTCAGTATCAGTACTGCGGTTGCGGTAAGGCTCATTGGTAAAATAAATTTTGCAGTCACTTTTTTGTGGCTGCAATTTTTTTAACAATTTATCTATTTATATTTGAAGTGATATGTGATATCATATATCTGATTTTATGTTATCAGGGAGTGAAGAAAAATGCTTAAACGTTTTCTTTATTACTACAAGCCCCATATGAAGATTTTTACTCTTGATATGCTGGCATCGTTGGGTATGTCTGTTATAGGTATATTTTATCCTGTTGTTCTGAGACGGATGCTCAATGATTTTATTCCCAACAAACAGCTTGATATGATTATTACATTTGCACTTATTCTCTGCGGTCTGTATCTTGTGAGAATGGGACTTAATTATTTCATCCAGTTTGAAGGTCACGTTATGGGTGTAAGAATGCAGGCTCAGATGCGCCGTGATATGTTTAAAAATCTGCAGAGACTTCCGTACAGTTATTATGATAATAACGAAACAGGAAAAATAATGTCACGAATGACAAATGACCTTATGGAAATAAGTGAACTTGCTCATCACGGTCCTGAAAATATTATTCTTTCCGTTATTTCAATTGTTCTTTCATTCTCATATCTTGCAACAATCAACATCTGGCTCACTCTTATAATTTTTATTTGTGCGCCTATTCTCTGTTTTGTGGCAAGCATTATGAGAAAGAAGATGAGAGCCGCATTCAAAGAGAGCCGTACTGCTGTTGCAGAAATAAACGATGCTCTTGAAAGCAGTATTTCAGGTATAAGAGTTACAAAAGCTTTCACAAATGCCGATAAGGAAGAAGAAAAGTTTGAAGTCGGCAATATGAAGTTTGTAAATGCCCGTAATAAGGCATACAAGGCAATGGGTATCTTCCATTCAACCACAACTTTTGTAACGGATATATTCAATGTTATTGTTCTTCTTGCAGGCGGTATCTTCCTTTATAACGAGCAGATTGTTTTTGCCGATTATTCAGCTTTTATTGTTTCTACAAACCTGTTTTTAGGTCCTGTTACAACTCTTATAAATTTCATGGAACAGTATCAGAACGGTGTTACCGGTTTTGAAAGATTTCTTGAAATTGTTGATGCAGAGCCTGAAAAAGACGGTGAAAATGCAGTTGATGTGGATAAGCTTGAAGGTCATATTGAACTGCGAAATGTTACATATGCATATGATACGGAAAAAGATGTTCTTGATAATGTAAGTCTTAATATCGAAAAGGGTAAAACTTATGCTCTTGTAGGTCCCAGCGGAGGCGGAAAGACCACAATCTGTCATCTTATCCCCAATTTCTATAAAATTGAAAAAGGTGAGATCTTCCTCGACGGCAGAGAGATACGCACAATTACAATGGAATCTCTCAGAAGAAATATAGGTATAGTTCAGCAGGATGTTTATCTTTTCAATGCTAGTATAAAAGAAAATATTCTTTACGGCAGACTTGACGCAACAGACGAGGAAGTTTATGAAGCTGCAAAGAGGGCAAATATTCACGATTATGTAATGACTCTTGAAAAGGGTTATGATACTGTAATAGGCGAAAGAGGTGTAAAACTCTCAGGCGGTCAGAAACAGCGACTGAGTATTGCAAGGGTATTCCTCAAAAACCCATCAATTCTCATTCTTGACGAAGCCACATCAGCACTTGACAACACAACAGAAATTCTCATTCAGCAGGCACTTGACGAACTGTGCAAAGGCAGAACAACTCTTGTTGTTGCCCACAGACTTTCAACAATCAAGAATGCTGATGAAATTGCAGTTGTTTCCGACGGTAAAATTATTGAAAAAGGCACTCATGCCGAACTTATTGAAAAAGACGGCACATACGCTGATCTTTATAAACTTCAGTTCAGAAATAATCAGTAAAAAAGAACGGATGTAAAAACTTTTGTTTTTTACATCCGTTCTTTGCTTTATCTTATAATGTATTTGTATTGTTCTCCGCTGTTCATGTTTATTGTAAGGAATAACGGGGCTGATGTTTTATTGATAATATCAGGACAGCTTATCAGATAATGAACACCGCGTGTCTGTAAAGGTGATATGTCGGTGATATTTGCGTATGTGAAATCACCGTCATTGTCATCAGCTATGTTGAAGCCTTTGTAAGTGTAACCGTTGTCATAGTCTGCTGTTACTGAATAGATTTTATCGCAGTCTAAGGAATTTTTTGATTTGTTTGTTACGGTTGCATTCATGTAAATATAAATTTCATTATTTGTAGC
The DNA here is from genome assembly GCA_045658165.1 of Acutalibacteraceae bacterium. Lineage (GTDB taxonomy): Bacteria > Bacillota > Clostridia > Oscillospirales > Acutalibacteraceae > UBA1081. Next base: position 13,026 of record JAZOUN010000151.1, on the reverse strand, counting down.
ACTGTAATAACTGTAATAATTGGGCGGATTTTTCGGTTCAACTCTGTACGACAATTCGACGCTGTTGATTGTGAAATCAAAAAATTGCGATGAAACAGTCTGTCCTGCTCTTAGTACCGGTATCTGTTTCTGTGTTGCGGATACAGGAGTTATAGTATCTGTAGTGCTGACTGCTGATGAAATTACAGGTGCTGCTGTTGTTTCAACTACTTGTTGCGGTGTGGCAACCTGTGTTGCAGGAGTCTGCGAAATTGTATTCTGAGGAGCTGTGTTTTGCACAACAGTGTTTGTTGAACTGTTGTTGCAGGATGAAAAAGCAAATATTCCTATAACAACAATGAGAACTGTAATGAAAATGATTTTTCGTTTTTTCGATCTGTTCATGACTATTCTCCCTATTTTTGTTATTAATGATATTGTATATCTGAAAAATACCTATGTCAAGTATTACATTATTTTATTTATCACTTGTATTCTTCATATTATCGTGTTAAAATTGATACAGTGAAATTTGGAGAGGTGCTGTTATGAAAAATTACAATCATGCATTGCTTGTTATGGAAAAACATGACTATCCTGCCGAGGCAAGAGAAGTTATTATCCGTGCAGAAGAAAAAATTCTTGCCGATGAAAAGGCAAATAAGATATATGAATCAATGTACAGAGCTTACTGGGTTAAAAACCGCAATTTCGGCGATTTCGGCGACAAGGTCGAAACTCTTGCGGAGCTTATCGGTGAACACAAATACACAGTAAACTTCATCCTTCTTATCAATTGCACAAAACCCCTTCTTGCAAAGTACAGAAAAGAAAAAATCGACGAAGTGATTTACTGGAGAAGTGTTCTTGACCTTAAATCAAAATTGATTGAGTGTAAAGAAAATTACGATGTATGGGGCACATTTGTTGAGGGCTGGTTCAAAGGTTTTTACACAATGGACCGTTTTGCTCTGGGCAGACTTCAGTTTGAAAATTCTGACTTCTGGTGCGATATGTACATCAAAAATGGTGTAGAGCTTTATGACAGCGATTTCGTTGTAGGTATGCACATCCCCTCAAATCAGGGTCCTCTCACATACGAAGCAAGACTCGATTCATACAGACAGGCTCACGCGTTTTTCAAAAATAAGTTCAAAGACCCCAGATACGGTATTTTCTGCTGCCATTCATGGCTTCTTTATCCCGATAATATTAACATTCTTCCCGAAAAATCAAACATCAGCGATTTTCTGCTTGATTTTGAGCCCCTTGAAATCAAGTGGACATACGATTTCGGCGACCAGTGGAGAGTTTTCGGTGTTCAGAACAACAGAAAACCCGTTGATGAACTGCCTCAGAATACAAGTATGCAGAGAGCTTATGTTGACTGGTTCAAAAAGGGTAAAAAGCCCGGCACTGCATACGGCATAGTTGTTTATGACAGTGAAACAGATACAATCCTCACAAGACAGAACAGAGATGAATACATAGCTGAATACTGCTACGAGAAAAAGTAAAATATCAGGAGCTGTACATTTTTTGTGCGGCTCCGATTTTTTTCAATTTTATTGTATTTGTTGGTTTTTGGAATAAATAACAATATTGTTTAATCAATGAATAATGGTTGCAATCTCCTGCGGAAAATTCGAAGTAAATTAAATTTTTCTTGCATTTTATCTTGCATTTCGGAAAATACTGTAATATAATTTTAACATCTTTTTTAATAGGTGATTTTATGATAAGAATAGCAATAGCAGGTTACGGCAACCTTGGCAAAGGTGTTGAAAGTGCCGTTTCAAAATGTAATGATATGGAGCTTGTGGCTCTTTTTACAAGAAGAGATCCCTCAGCGGTAAAGACTGCAACAGATGTACCTGTTTATACAATGGATAAGGCTGCTGAAATGGCAGACAAAATAGATGTTATGATTCTCTGTGGCGGCTCTGCAAAGGATCTTCCCGAGCAGACACCTGCAATGGCAGAGTATTTCAACGTTGTTGATTCTTTTGATACTCATGCAAGAATTCCCGAGCATTTTGCTTCGGTTGATGCGGTTTGCAGAAACAGCGGTAAAGTCGGTATTATTTCAATCGGCTGGGATCCGGGACTTTTCTCTCTCAACCGTCTTCTCGGTCAGGCAATAATTCCCGAGGGTAAGGATTATACATTCTGGGGTAAAGGCGTAAGTCAGGGGCATTCTGATGCAATCAGAAGAATTGCAGGTGTAAAGGATGCAAGACAGTATACTATTCCTGTTGATGAAGCTCTTGCAAAGGTCAGAAACGGTGAAAATCCCGAGCTTACAACACGTCAGAAACATACAAGAGAATGTTTTGTTGTTGCCGAAGACGGAGCCGACCTCAAGGCTATTGAAGAACAGATTGTTACAATGCCGAATTACTTTGCTGATTATGACACAACTGTTCATTTTATAAGTGAAGAAGAACTTATGAGAGAGCATAAGGGTATTCCTCACGGAGGAATGGTTTTCAGAACAGGTTCTACAGGTTTCGGCAGTGAGAATAAACACGTGATTGAATATAAGCTCACTCTTGATTCAAATCCCGAATTTACTTCAAGCGTTCTTGTGGCTTACGCAAGAGCAGCATACAGACTGGCAAAAGAGGGCAACTGCGGCTGTAAGACAATATTTGATATTGCTCCCGCATACATTCATCCTGCATCAGCGGAAGAATTAAGAGCAGGTTTGCTGTAATATAATTAAAAAAATAAAGCACCTTGTTTAAAGGTGCTTTTTGTTTTTATGAAAGATTGTGAACAAAAAGTCCGCTGAGGAGTTTTGGTTCAAACCAAGTTGATTTGGGAGGCATAATCTTCTGCGCATCTGCAATATCCATAAGGTCATCAAGTGTTGTGGGATACATTGAGAATGCCACTTTCATGTCTGAATTGCAGCGTCTTTCCAGTTCTTTAAGACCTCTTATTCCGCCTACAAAGTCAATTCTTTTGTCTGTACGGGGATCTTCTATTCCGAAAACAGGTGTAATGACATTTTTCTGAAGAATTGAAACATCAAGACGGTCAACGGGATCGGTTTCGTCAAATGTTCCTTCTTTTGCAGTGAGTTTGTACCACTCGTTGTTTATATACATTCCGAAAGTATGCTTGTTTTCGGGACGGTAAATGCCGTCTTTCTTTTCTGTTTCAAAATTTGTGCTGATTTCGGCCAGTATTTCGTCAACTGTTTTGCCGTTGTGGTCTGCAATCAGTCTGTTGTAGTCCATTATTGCAAGATCATCGCTTTTGAAGTAAACAGCAAGGAAGAAGTTGAATTCTTCTGTGCCGTCGTAATCGGGATTTTCTTCGCGTCGTTTCAGACCTACCTTTACTGCAGAAGCAGCTCTGTGATGACCGTCTGCGATGTAGAGATAAGGAATGTCTGCAAATGATGTTGTAAGTGTATTGATATCATCTGTGTTATTTACAATCCATACTGTATTCTGAATACCGTCTTCGGTTGTGAAATCGTATTCCGGTTCACCTGCTGTGTATTTGGCAACAATGTTGTCAATCTTTTCATTGCCTCTGTATGTCAGAAAAATAGGTCCTGTGTTGGCATTGCAGTAATCAACGTGATTTATTCTGTCAGCCTCTTTGTCTGCTCTTGTCAGCTCATGTTTTTTGATTATATTATTGAGGTAGTCATCAATTGAAGCGCAGCCTACAATACCTGTCTGTGCTCTTGAATCCATAATCTGACGGTAGATGTACAGACGGGGTATATCATCTGTGATATAAATGCCTTCCTCTGAGAGTTTTTCAAGATTTTCTTTTGCCTTGAGATAAACTTTTTCATCATAGATATAAGTATCTTCCGGTAAATCTATTTCAGCTTTATCCACATGAAGAAATGACCAGGGGTTTCCTTTAACCATTTCTCTTGCTTCTTCACTGTTCATTACATCATAGGGTAACGCTGCAACCTTTTCAGCATTTTCTTTTGTGGGTCTTACAGCTCTGAAAGGTCTTAAAATTGACATTTGTATTCTCCTTTTAAATAAATGTGCCGTTTCTGAAATATATTTCACTTTCTGAGAAAGAATATACACCCGAAACATCTGCTGATGTGATAAAATATGAAGCTTCGGTAAAAGCGGGAACAACAACACCGTGGGAAATGAGTGTTTGTTCGCAGCTTTTGTAAACTTCATTTTTCTGTTTTTCGGTCATGGTATCAGTAAGTGAATTTATAAGCGAATCGTAATTTGAATTTGCATAACCTGTTACGTTGTAGTCAGATGTGCTCATAAAAGTTCTGAAATATTCAGCCGTATTGGTGGCTGTTGCGGTAACAGGAAGAAATGCAATCTGATAATTGCCTGATGACATTAATTTTACGGCAGTTTCTCTTGTTTCAATCTGAATTTTTACATCGATTCCGAAAATTTTCTGCCATAACTGAATCTGCTTTTTTACGCAGTCTGCAAAGTCTTCTGTGGTGAGGACAGAAACCGTCATTGATGCTGTTATGTTCTCGCTGTTTTCCATTGCTTTTTTGTAGTAGTCGGCAGCTTTCTGTTCATCATATGCAATCAGATGCGGTGTATAGTCATAAAGCGGAGTGATTGAATCCAGCATGATTCTGTCTGTTGCTGTTGTGATGTGATCGGGGGCAACCAGCAGATTTTTGTCAACAACCGAGGCGAATGCAAGTCTCAGTTCTGTGACGGAAAAATCTTCATTTGCCGAATTGAACCAAAAGCCCCATAAAACATCGTTTCTTGCTTTTGTGTTGAATTTTTTAGAATCTGTAAACTCAACGGAATCATGGGCTGAAACATATCCTACATCATAAGTACCGTTTTTGATTTTTTCGGCAACGGTTGTTTCGTCTTCCACATAATAAATCCAGACTCTGTCGTTAAGAGCTTTTTCTTCTCCCGTGTAGAGAGGATTTTTTTCAAGACGGACAACGGTACCCTGTGTCCATCTGTAAACCATATATGCTCCGTTGCACAGCAGATATTCCATTGCAAGGCCGTATCTGCCTTTGCAGGCATTAAAAAACTGTTCGTTGCAGGGCATTGCCGCAAGTCTTGTAAGATAGAACAGGAAGTTCGGATCTGCATAGTCGAGTGTGATTTTCAGGGTGTAATCATCGATTGCTTCAACACCCAGATTGTCTGCCTGTTGCTGACTGTTCAGAATATCTGCAGCATTTTTGATTGCAGTCAGATATTTTCCGTCTGCGGCACCCGTCGCAGGATCAACTGCACGTTTCAGACCGAAAACGTAATCTTTTGCCGTAACTCTTGTGTCAAAATTCCGATCAATTGCAGATTGTGCGGGATCAGCATTGCTGAGTTCTTCCTTTGAAGTGTTTGTAAAATACCATTTTGCATCACGGCGCAGATTGAAAATGTATGTCAGTGAATCTGCGGAAACACTCCAGGTGGCTGCACCTGCAGGAACAATCTTTCCGTTTTCATCAACTCTTACGAGACCTTCGTAACAATTGTATGCAACGAGTTTGGATGAATCATCCGTTGCAATCTGAGGGTCAAGGCTTACAAAATCTTTTGTAACGGGGTAGTAGATTTCACTGTCTTCTTCCTCTTTTTTGCATGATGAAAAAATGCAGGTTATTAAAACTGTTATAAGAAAAACCGATATTATTTTTTTCAAACAAATTCCTCCGGAAACAATAATCTGTAAGAATGAATTATTGTTTGTTTTTTACCAGCTGTTTGAAGTGATTGCCTTTTTCTTCAAAGTCGCGGTAATAGTTGTAACTTGCCGCTGCAGGTGACATTATACATGCCTTACCTTTCTGTGTGTATTCAAAACACTTGTCAACAGCTTCCGGCAGGTCTGCAACTTTGAAAACTTTAGCCTTTGAACCGATTTTTGCAATATTGTCTGCAATATTATGCCCTGTTTCGGGGAGGCAGACAAGATTGTCGATATCAAGAACAGACAGGGCTTTTTCAAATTCTGAATAATCAAGTCCTCTGTCAAGGCCGCCTATGATGAGTGTTCCCACATTGCCGATTGCTTCAACGGCGCAGAGAACAGCTTCGGGGATTGTTGCAATAGAATCGTTGTAATAATCAATGCCGCCGTAAGTGCCGAAGTATTCCATTCTGTTGGGGATTCCTTCGAATTTTTCAATTGCTCTGCGGATTGAATCTTCATCTGCACCCATAGCCTTTGCTGCAGCTGCTGCAAAACCGATATCCATTGCATTGTGTCTGCCCTTGAGGTTGTTGTTTATGCCTGTGAGTGTTGATACGAAACTGTCAGGCTCTGCAAAAACCTTTATGCATGTTGAGCTGAGTGAATCGGTATCGATATATTCTTTGAGTCCCTGAGTTCCGTTGAAAATGAAGAAGTCATTTTCAGTCTGATGTTTAACTATGTTGAGTTTTGAGTTGACATAGCCTTTGAAGCCCTCTTCGTAATGGTCAAGATGCTCTTCATATACATTTGTCATAATTGCAACATGAGGAGATGATCTTGTGAACTCAAGCTGATGAGATGACATTTCTATAACTGCGAAACTGTCTGCCGGCATGTCGATTTTTTCAAAAACAGGGATTCCCATGTTTCCTATAAGTGAAACATCAAAGCCTGCTTCTTCGAGCATTTTGAATGTAAGTGTTGATGTTGTTGTTTTACCCTTTGTACCTGTTATACCTGCAACTGTGCAGTCTGCAAATCGCAGGAACATATCTGTCTGGCAAGTGATTTCTGTAGTTTCGGGATATCTTACACCTACAAAAGGTATGCCGGGACTTTTGAAAACAATGTCATAGTTGCCCAGCCGGTCAAGATAATCATCACCGCAATCGAATGAAACATTTGCATCATCAAGTGTTACTGTATTTTTGTCACCGATTGTGAGTTCTTTTTCAGGCAGATATTTTCTTATAAAATTGTATGTTGATTTACCTTCTCTTCCGAAACCAAGGATGAGAATTTTTTTGTCTCTGATGTATTCAATAAGATTTTGTGCTGACATATAACACAACTCCCTGATATTTGATATTACTGTAATTATGTATATATAATTATACATTATTTATATCAAAAATCAAGCAGGGATGAAAAAAACGACAAAAAGATAAAAAAATCGTCTGTAAATCTCTTGACATAATTTGAACATTCATGTATAATGACACAGTATCAGTTTTGAATTGATATTAAAAGAAGATTAATGGCCCCTGCGGTAAATGCGGAGGGAGGGAATATAATGAGCCAGATCAAAGTTAAAGAAAATGAATCCTTGGACAGTGCGCTCAGACGTTTTAAGCGTCAGACTTCAAGAGACGGTATCATCCAGGAAGTTCGTAAAAGAGAACACTATGAGAAGCCTTCTGTTGCAAGAAAGAAGAAGTCCGAGGCTGCTCGTAAACGTAAGTTTAAGTAATTGATTTTGACGGCGGGTTCTGTAAAGAGCCCGTCATTCTTTTCGTCAGAGGTGAATGGCGTGAATATTGATTCACTTTTATCAAAACTGCCGGAAAATGTTGAAGCGGCACTTATCACAACTCCCTGTAACAGAAGATATTTTACCGGATTTGCTTCTTCCGACGGTTATCTTCTGGTAACACGCAAGGGGAGTGTTTTTTATACAGACAGCCGTTATATCGAGGCGGCAGGTAAACAGATCGATTGCTGTGAAGTTGTTGAGTGCAAACAGGTTTTTGCACAGATAAAAGAATATCTTAATGACAGAAATCTTAAAACAGTTGCCGTGGAAGCGGGCGGAATGACACTTTCTGAATTTTCGAGACTTCAGAATAATGAAAATATGAAAGATTTCGAGTTTGTGTCTGACGGTTCTCTTGACGAAGCTGTCAATATTCTCAGAATGGTGAAATCAGAGCGTGAGACGGACAAAATAATTCAGGCTCAGGAAATAGCAGAAAATGCATTTCTTCATATTCTTGATTTTATCAGAAAAGGCAGAACAGAAAAAGAAATTCAGCTCGAACTTGATTTCTATATGCTTAAAAACGGTGCGGAAGCGCTGTCTTTTGACACTATTGCCGTAAGCGGTGTGAATTCATCAATGCCTCACGGTGTACCCTCTGATAAAGTAATTGAAGACGGTGATTTTATCACAATGGACTTCGGTGCTGTTGTGGACGGCTATCACAGTGATATGACAAGAACCGTTGCAGTGGGTAATGTTTCTGATGAACAGAAGCTCGTTTATGAAACTGTGCTTAAAGCTCAGACTGCTTCACTTGATATTATCAGAGCAGGGGTGTCATGTTTTGATGCCGATAAAGCCGCAAGAGATGTTATCGTAAATGCCGGATACGGTGAATATTTCGGTCACGGAACAGGTCACGGTGTCGGTGTTGAGATACATGAACTGCCTAATCTTTCGCCGAGAAGCTCAATGATTCTTGAAAAAGGCAATATAGTAACGGTTGAACCGGGTATTTATCTGCCCGGAAAATTCGGTGTACGAATTGAAGATATGGTTTTTGTGACAGAAAGCGGTTGCAAAAATCTTACAAAATCACAAAAATCTCTGATAGTGCTTTGATTTTTATGAAAAACACTTGAAAAATGGTGTAAAATATATTATTATTTAAAAGTAAAGTTATTTATAACGGAGGAAAAAATTATGGTTTCAGCAGGCGATTTCAGAAACGGCGTAACATTTGAAGAAGACGGCAACGTTCTTCAGGTTGTTGAATTCCAGCATGTTAAACCCGGTAAGGGCGCTGCTTTTGTTCGTACAAAGACTAAAAACGTTCTCACAGGTGCGGTTATTGAAAAGAGTTACAACCCCTCTGCAAAATTCCCCACTGCTTTTATTGAGAGAAAAGAAATGGAATATTCATATGAAGACGGCGGTCTTTACTACTTCATGGATCCCGAATCATACGAAATGGTTCCCATCAACGGTTCAGACCTGAGCGACAACTTCAAGTTTGTTAAGGAAAATGAAGTTTGCCGTATCCTTTCATACAAGGGTAAGGTTTTCGGTGTTGAACCCCCCAACTTCGTAACTCTTCAGGTTACAAAGACAGATCCCGGCTTCAAGGGTGATACAGCTACAAACACTCTCAAGCCCGCTACACTTGAAACAGGCGCAGAAATCAAAGTACCCCTTTTCATTGATGAAGGCGAAATGATTCAGGTTGATACTCGTACAGGCGAGTATATGTCAAGAGCTTAATAACATTTAGGTTTTTGCGTATAATATTATTCGGGAGGTCAGATTATGATGACAATTACTGAAAAGGCTGCATATATCAAAGGTCTTGTTGACGGTCTTGAACTTGATGAATCATCAAAGGAGACAAAAGTTATAAAGGCTCTTGTTGATATTATTGATGATATGGCACTCAGCATTGCTGATGCAGAGGACGATATTGCTGTTCTCGCTGATGAAATCGAAGATATCGAAGAACATCTTGAAGCAGTTGACGTAGATCTTGCTGATGTTGAAGGCATTATTTACGACGAATGCGACGATGATGATTGCTACGATGAATGCGATTTTGATTGTGACTGTTGCGACGGTTGCGATGATTATGACGAGGACGAAGACTTTGAATATGAAGTTGAATGTCCCGATTGCGGCGAAGTTTTCTGTTTTGACGAATCAATTTTTGAAGATGATGAACCTCTTACATGCCCCAACTGCGGTATGGTAATTGATGAAATCGAAATCGAAGACGAAGATGAAGATTAATTTTTAAAGGAAGTCATTGCGACTTCCTTTTATGCTTTTTCTTGTTTTTGATAATCAGAAACGGCATTTTATGATTTTATACCAGAAATAAATGATTGTGAGGTTGTAATTATGAATTCAATTTTCGGCAACAACGCATTTGGCGGCGGTATGGGCGGTTCTTCAGGTATGGCAAGAACTCTTGCTGATTTCTTTACCATTTTTATTGAATTTATTTCAATACTTGGTTTTTCATTCAAAGGTATAACAGGCAACGCAGAATAATAAAAACGGCAAAACTTCGGTTTTGCCTTTTTTTTTTGTCCAAAAAAATCCTCTGTATTTTATACAGAGGATTTTCTTCAAATATTATAACAGATCGTCAAGAACATGTCCTAAACCTGCAGATTCAAGAAAGTCTCTGACCCATTTCATGATTTCATTGATGAGATCCATAATCTGATCCATAATTGCGCCTTCCTTTCAGAAATTGATTCAGATATTGCTATCCTTAGTTATTTTATAGCACAGGAATGTTGCAAAAATATCCTATAAGTGTGAACAAAAAATGAACATTAACAAACTGTACACATCTGTTAATTTATTATTGTATCTGCAATGCCTATAAGGACTAAGTGCAGAGGGTAGAAGATGTAAAAAAACCATTTTGAAAAATTGCTTTGTTTTTTCAGATTCTTCTTGTGCACAAGCAACACGGGAATAAACAGCAGAACACCGATTTGCCAGAGCGGAGAATACCACAATTCTCCGTTTGAAACACAATTGCTTATACACATTGCAACATGCAGGAGTGACACTGCGGTGAATGTTAAGACATTCTTTCTGCTGTTTACCATATAAAATGATAAAACCCAAAGTGGAGCTATGATTCCCCAGTCAGAAAAAATTGATACTGCAACAAGCAGGAAAATGACAATTGTTTTAAGAAAAATGTTTTCGATTTTTTCGTATGCCAGAAGAATGAGAAAACACAGAAACAACGTGAAAATCATATTAAATTCAGGGGTAAGAATTGAAAACCCGTGAACGAATGCATATGCAGATTGTGAGATGACTGCGAAAGCGAAAAGTCTGATTCCGTATTTTTTTGTGGATGATGTATATCTGAATCCTTCTGCAAGAAAATAACACATCACGGGGGCTGTGAATCTGCCGATTATTCGCATTATGTACCATGGTAATGTTGCTTCGGGAACGAAGAATTCTGCAATATGGTCAATCAGCATTGCTGCAACTGCAATGTATTTTATAATATTTCTGTTCATTTCAAATGCCCCGTTCTTTGAAGATGAAACATGTATTGCTGTGCAATTCCCTGAGAACCTTCAATACAACTGGGAAGTCCGTCGGGGTAAAGATTGTCGCATATGCGTCTGATATGTCGGTCAACAGGGAATGCATCAATATGGCCGAGACCGAAAAGAATTGTGCAGTCTGCAACTTTTTTGCCCACACCGTTGATTTTCATCAGTTCGGCTTCACATTCATCAATCGGTTTGTTGAAAAGGTTTTCAAGTTGTATTTCACCACCGGCCACTTTTCTTGCTGCATCAAGAATGTAGGGCACTCTGTAACCTGCCCTGAGGATTTCAAGATCTTCTGCACTGAGAGTTGCTATTTTCTCTGCAGACGGGAAAGTGTATGATGTTAACGTTTTTTCACCTAATGTTTCACACAGCTTTTCAATAATGCCTTTGATTCTCGGTATGTTGTTGCAGGCGGATATGATGAAAGAGCAAAGTGTCTCCCAAGGGTCCTGCCTGAGTATTCTTATTGTTCCGTATGTATTGATTGCGTATTCCAGATGTGCGTCATTTTTCAGTGCGGAAAGTATTGTTTCATAATCTCTGCCAAAATCAAAATAGTCATAAAAAATATCATCAAACTGTTGTTTTGTGATATTGTAAAAGCGTAATCCGCTCGGTGTTTCTGCAATTGTTGTTTCCACACCCCTGACAACACCTGTCCATGAAAGGTCGTCATTCTGTTGCCATCTGAAAGCCTGACCGCAATCAAGGGTAACAGCAAGATTTATATTTTCAGACAGGTTTATGTCTATATAATTTTCGGCATTTTTAACAAACATTTTTGCTCAGTCCTTTCTCTGAAAAAATGGTCTTGAACAGTAAAATATCGCATTGTGTAATAGTGACAAAAAATATGTAAAAATTTTGTATTCATTTTACTCCAAAAAGTATAAATGCAAAATTCAGTACAACTTTATGTATATAAATATTTTGCAATAAAAAAGTTTTGAACATATAGAAATGGAAAAAATCGGTGTCGAAAGTCTCGATATTCGTGCAGTTATCAACATTTTGAACAGAGTTTTGAACATTTTGAACGTTATACAAAAAGTATAATGTTCTTGCTTTGTTGTTGACTTTTTATTCCAAAATGCAACTTTGTAACAATTCACAATTGACAATATAAATCAAAAAAGTGCATGTCTGTATAATTATTCTCCTGTGTGAAAAAATAGAAAATATTAAAGGTTAAGGATGGTTGTTTTGTAATGATAAAAGGAGTAAACAGACAGGTGGTTGAAGTGTCTGAAACGGGTAGTGACTATTTCGAAAGAGCACTGTTTTTTGTGAATCCCAAGTACTACGGACTGACTGACGGAAAGCTCAGGGAGAGGGCACAGACTCTTATGGGTACTGCAGGTTCTCCGCCGAGAACAAAAACTCATGAGAAAAGAAGTAAACTGAAAATTATTATAGAAATAGCCGCTTCGGCAGCGGCAGGTTCTATATTGACATTAATTACATCAAGTATGTTTTAATTTTTGTTTTTTCTTAAGCTTTTGAAGAAATCTGCAAGCAGTTGTTTGCATTCATTTTCCATAAAACCAGCCTGAACTTCAGGATGATGGTTATAAGGTAATGCGAACAGGTCCACAACAGAACCTACGGAACCTGCTTTAAGATCGTAAGCACCGTAAACAACTTTGGAAATTCTTGAGTTGATAATTGCTCCTGCACACATCGGGCACGGCTCAAGAGTTACATACAGAGTACAATTCTGAAGACGCCATCCTCCGAGTTTTTTACAAGCGTTGTTTATTGCATCTATTTCGGCATGACAAATGGCGTTTTTATCTTTTTCCCTGCTGTTTTTGCCCTCAGCAATAATTTCACCGTTGCAGGCAATGACCGCACCTACGGGTACTTCACCCTCAGCTGCAGCCTCTTTTGCAAGCTCTATTGCTCTTGTCATAAGTTCACGATGAGTCATAATTGCCTCGCTAAATCAGAATTTGTCGAGGTCCCCTCGACAAATTAATGAGTAATTAGTAATGATTAATGAGTAATGATGGAAAGGGCTACGCCCTTTAACCCATTATATAGAGCGAAGCGGAACATAAG
>JAZOUN010000150.1:0-27040 GCA_045658165.1 Acutalibacteraceae bacterium | reverse complement strand
ATTCCCGCCGCAGTCAGATTTGCTGAAAATCTCGGAATTGCGTTTCAGATAATTGATGATATTCTTGATTATCTTGAGGGTGAAACCAATAGCGATATTGTAGCAGGAAAGTCAACCTATGTGTCACTTCTCGGTATTGATAATGCAAGAATTGAAGCTGAGAAATATACAGGAAATGCACTTGAAGCGTTGGCTGCGATTGAGGCTGATACTTCTGTATTGCATGATTTTGCTCTCAGATTATTAAAGAGAGATGCATAAAATATCTTTGGTGAATAATTATGGAAGATAACTTTAGTTTTCTTGAAAATATAAAAAAACCGTCTGATGTAAAGAAGATTCCGGATGAAAAATTACCCGAACTTGCTGATGAAATAAGAAAAACACTTATTAAAACTGTATCTGAGACCGGAGGCCATCTTGCGTCAAATCTTGGTGTTGTTGAATTGACAATTGCATTGCATAAAGTATTTAATTCGCCTCACGATAAGATTATATGGGATGTAGGTCATCAGGTTTATGTTCATAAACTTCTTACCGGACGATATGACAGAATTAATACTTTGCGTCAGGATGGCGGACTTTCAGGTTTTTCAAATCCTGATGAAAGCGAACATGATATATTTTTCAGCGGTCACAGCAGTACTTCTGTTTCTGCCGCATATGGTATCGCTCAGGCCAATAAAATCAAAGGAAATAAAAACTATACAATTGCTGTCATTGGCGATGGTGCATTTACAGGTGGTATGGTATATGAAGCTTTGAATAATGCCGGAAGAGAACGTTCCAGACTGATTGTAATCTTAAATGACAATGATATGTCAATTTCAAAAAATGTCGGTTCGCTTGCAAAGCACCTTGCTGTAATAAAAGCAAGACCTTCATATTTCAGAATAAAAGCAAAAACTGAGCAGATTATCAATCGAATCCCGTTGATTGGTGTCAAATTATCTGATGCTATATTCAGACTAAAAACAGGAATTAAGCGCATGTTTTATCAGACAAGTACTATGTTTGAAGATCTCGGTTTCAGATATATGGGACCTGTTGACGGCCACAATACAGATGTATTGATTGATGCTCTGGAAGGTGCAAAGTCTGCAAATTACCCCATTTTGCTTCATATAAAAACAACAAAGGGTAAAGGCTATGATTTTGCCGAACTTGAACCCAGTGTATTCCACGGTATTTCTAAATTTGATATTGATACCGGTGAATTTCATACTGCAGGAACTAATTTTTCAAGTGAATTCGGTAGTCTTATGTGTAACTTTGCAGGTAACGACAGGAGAGTTTGCGCTGTAACTGCAGCAATGTCTCTCGGTACCGGACTCGGTGATTTTGAAAATTTATTCCCGTCAAGATTTTTTGACGTAGGTATTGCTGAGGAGCATGCAGTAACATTCTGTTCAGGTCTTGCAAAAGGTGGTATGTTGCCTATTTTTGCAGTGTATTCTGCATTTTTACAAAGAAGCTATGATCAGCTTGTACATGATGCGGCATTGCAGAATCTGAAAATTGTTATTGCAATTGACAGAGCAGGCTTTGTTACCGGTGACGGTGAGACCCATCACGGAATTCTTGATGTTCCGTTCCTCAATACAATTCCACGTATAACAGTTTATTCTCCCACTGTTTACAGTGAAATGAGAAATGCATTTGTAAAAGCGTTGTATCATGACAGCGGGGTAGTAGCCGTAAGGATGTTCAAAGGTGCAGAGCCTCAACTTCCGGAAGATTTTTATCCCACATTTGAGGATTATGACGTTTACGGTGATAGCAACAGTAAAATTTCAATTGTCACGTATGGCAGACTGTTTGCGGAGGCTGCTGAAGCTACAAAAAAACTTAAAGAAAAAAACATTTCTGTAAAGGTCATTAAACTAAATAAAATTAAACCGATATCACCTGATGCAGTAAGAAATGTTTTAAACTGTTCTGATATTATTTTTTACGAGGAGAGTGAAAAATCAGGCGGTACTGGTGAAATTTTCAATATGATGCTTGCTGAAAATTATTATAGCGGTAATTTTATTCTTAATGCAATTAATGATATATTTGTACATCATTCATCTACGGAAACACTGCTTAATGAATTTAAGTTTGATGCACAATCTATTACTGATTTTATAAGTGAGGTGGTCTGTGATGAGTGAAAAAATGAGACTTGATGCCAGAATATTTGATTTAGGGCTTACTGAAAGCAGAGAAAAAGCAAAAGCTTTTATAATGGCCGGTCAGGTATATGTTAATGGTATGAAAGTTACAAAAGCAGGCACTTCAGTTTTTGAAAAAGATCTTATTGAAGTCCGCGGAAGCAATGAGTTTGTCAGCCGTGGTGGTCATAAATTAAAAAAAGCAATGTCTGTTTTTCCTATTGATCTTGAAGAAAAAATATGTATGGATGTTGGTGCATCAACCGGTGGTTTTACAGACTGTATGCTTCAGAATGGTGCTGTAAAGGTGTTTAGTGTTGATGTTGGTTACGGTCAACTGGCATGGAAGCTCAGAAGTGACTCCAGAGTTGTAAATCTTGAAAGAACAAATATCAGGTATGTAACGCAGGAACAGATTCCCGATAAAATTGATTTCACTTCTGTTGATGTTTCTTTTATTTCATTATGTCTTGTTTTGCCTGCAGTTTTACCATTGCTTTCTGACAATGGTGAATGCGTTTGTCTTATAAAGCCTCAGTTTGAAGCAGGAAAAGATAAAGTAGGAAAAAAAGGTGTAGTAAGAGACAAATCGGTTCATGCTGAAGTTATTAAAAAGATTTATGATTTTGCAGTTGAACAAGGATTTTTTGTTGCAGGTCTTGATTATTCTCCGATAAAAGGACCTGAGGGGAATATAGAATATCTTATTTATCTGAAAAAGAATGCTGTAGAAAATGTATTGGTCGATATTGATTCTGTTGTTGAAGCATCACATTCAGATCTTGATAAGTAAATAGTGGAGATTTTTTTATGAACGTTGCTATCAAACCTAATCTCACAAGAGAGAATGCGTACGAAACAACAATAAAACTTTGCGAAAAGTTAGATAGTTTAGGTATTTCATATTATCTTTCAGAGGAATCAGATATTAATATTTCAGATTATTTCCCGGGTTGTAAAACGATTACCGAAAGTGATCTGAAAGCATGTGTAGATGTTTTAATTCCCATTGGCGGGGACGGCACAATGATAAGGGCGGCGCAGTCCGTATTACCTCTGGATATTCCCGTTCTTGGCATTAATGCGGGTAATCTTGCATATATGATGGGACTTGAAGCGAATGAACTTGATTTGCTTTCCAAGCTTTTGACAGGTGACTATCTTGTTGAAGAACGTTTTGTTCTGCAGGTTGATGTTTTTGATGAAAACAAAAATTGTGTATTGTCAGATTATTGTATAAATGAGGTTGTTTTTGCCCGCGGTGCAGAAATAAGACTTACATCTCTTGATTTATTCTGTGATAACAGATTTATAAACAGATATAATTCAGACGGACTGATTATTTCAACACCGACCGGATCAACAGCATATAATTTGTCTGCAGGCGGACCTATAGTTGATCCCCGAATAGAAAGTATAATTCTTTCACCCATATGTCCGCATTCTTTAGTTGAACGAACAGTCATTTTCAGTAGTGAATCCGAATTCTGTATACATAATTCTGTAAATAATTCTCATACATTACTGTCATGCGACGGTCGTCAATGTGTCGATTTTGGTGTTAATTATACAGCAAAGATAAAAAAAGCTGATAAGAAGGTTAAATTTATCAGATTAAAAGATGATACATTTATGGAAGTGCTTCATAAAAAAATGAAAATATAATAAGGGTGTTATGTTATGAAAAAAGATAGACATTCAATTATTCTTGAACTTATTGATAAATATAATATAAGTACACAAGAAGATTTGCTCGCAAAGTTACTTAAATGCGGAGTAGATGTCACACAGGCAACAGTTTCAAGAGATATAAAGGAATTAAGACTTGTTAAACATCCTGTTTCCAATGGTCAGTACAAATACTCACTTGCATCCAGTACAGATGAAAAATACATGAAGTATTATGCAATTTTTGCTGAATCTGTAACAATGGTTGACTATGCACAGAATATCTGTATGCTTAAATGTCATCCCGGTACTGCTCAGGCAGCATGTGCCGCAATAGATGCGTTGGGCATGACAGAAGTGCTCGGTACAATTGCAGGTGATGACACTATTTTTATCCTTTGCAGAACAGACAGAGCAGCACAGAATACAAAAAGAGAAATTGAAACACTTCTTAAGCATAAGGATTGACAGATATGCTTACAAATTTAAAGATTGAAAATATCGCAATTATTGAGAGTGCTTCTATAGATTTTGCAGACAATTTTAATTGTATGACCGGTGAAACGGGTGCAGGTAAATCTATTATAATTGATTCTATTAATGCGATTCTTGGAGAAAAAACTTCAAGAGAATTAATCAGAACAGGTGAAACAAAAGCAACTGTTTCGGCTTATTTTACAGATATTTCTCAGTCAACATGTGATTTGTTGACTGATTTTGGTATTCCTGTTGAAGATGATAATACGTTATTCATCAGCAGAGTTATGACAAAAGACGGTAGAAATAATTGTAAAATAAATGGTATGTCAGTTACTGTTTCAATGTTGAAAACAATCGGACTCAGTCTTATAAATATTCATGGGCAGGCTGATAATCAACAGCTTATGTTACCTGAATATCATTACACTTTTGTTGATGCAGTTGCTGATAATAATCAACTACTTGAAGATTACAGAAAAACCTATTATGAGCTGATTGAAGTTAAAGATAAGATAAAAAAGTTGACTGTAAATGAATCAATGAAAGCACGTCAGATAGATCTTTTGACATATCAAATTGATGAATTGAAAAAAGCAGATATCAGAATCGGTGAAAAAGAAGAATTGGTTTTGAAGCGTGATCAGATAAATAATTCTCATAAGTTGGTTTCTGCGTTAAATGAATCGTATTTCGCAATAAACGGCAGTGATGATTTCAACGGTGCATCTTCATTATTGTTTGATGCTGCCCGTTCTTTATTTGAAGTTGCTAAATATATGCCGGAAATAGCTGTTATGGCTGAATCAGTTAATGATATTGCATATACTGTTGAGTCTTATGGTTCTGATATTAATACATATATTGAAAATTCATATTTTGATGAGCATGAACTTGCCGATATTGAAGAAAGACTCGATGTAATATATCGTATGTCTAAAAAATATGGTGAAACTGAAGAAGAAATGCTGAATTTTCTTGACAAAGCGCAAGAAGAATTGCATAATATAACATGTTCGGATGAATTGTTGGAAGAACTCAATATTGAGTATGATAATATCAGGAAATTGCTTTCCGAAAAAGCTGAAAAACTCTCACAATCAAGAATTTCTGCTTCAGCTGATTTGAGTTTTAAGATTCAGAATGAACTTGCATTTCTTGATATGCCTGAAACCGTTTTTACTGTCAACATAAAAAACTGTGATTTTTCTGAAAACGGAATTAATGAAATAGAGTTTCTTATTTCTACAAATAAGGGTGAAGAGCCTAAACCTCTTGCAAAAATTGCATCAGGTGGTGAGTTGTCCCGTATAATGCTTGCAATAAAAAGTGTTCTTGCTGATAAAGACGGCACAGATACTCTCATTTTTGATGAGATTGATACCGGTGTAAGCGGCAGGGCTGCTGGAAAGATAGCAAAGAAACTTAATGATGTTTCAAAAAACAGACAGGTCATTTGTATTACACATTTGCCTTCAATTGCAGCTTTTGCAGATCATCATATGTGTATTTCAAAAGCAGTAAAAGGTGAAAAAACATATACTTCTGTTACTCCTCTTGATATTGACGGACGTATTTCAGAGATATCAAGAATCATTGGTGGAGATGAAAATGATAAAATTTATCTTGAATCTGCAAAACAGCTTTTGAATGAAGCAATGAACTATAAATGAGGTGTTAGATAATGAAGTTTGGTATTTGTTGCGGATTTGACGGTATATCTGTTGCTGCTAAATATGGTTTTGATTATGTTGAAGCAAATTTCAGAACACTCGCAACTTCGTCACCTGAAGATTATGAGAAATTTCTTTCAGAATTAAAGACTAATAATATGTCTTGTGAAGCTGCTAATTGTTTTATGCCCGGTGAACTTAAAGTTACAGGTCCTGATATTGATTATAATGCAATAAGACAGTATCTTACAGTGGGTTTTGATAGAGCTGCTAAAGCAGGCATAAAGATTGTGGTTTTCGGTTCCGGTGCATCAAGAGATATTTCTGTAGGATATAGTTATAAGGATGCTGTAAAAGATATCATCAGTTTTATAAAGGATTACGCAGGTCCTATTGCTGCTGAATACGGAATCACAATCGTATTTGAACCTTTATGTAAAATGGAAACTAATATTATAAACACGATAAAAGAAGGGGCAATGTTGGCTTCAGCCATCGGTTTGCCTAATATCGGTACACTTGGTGATCTTTATCATATGTATGTCGAAAATGATACATATGATGATGTGAAAGAACTCAAAGGTGTGTTTCTTCATGCGCACGTATCAAACCCTGTTTCAGGTAATCCTGATATGAAACGTATATATATGAAAGAATCAGACAACTTTGATTATACAGGCTTTTTTGAGGCGCTCGAATATGTTGGTTGTGAACGTGTATCAATTGAGGCTAATACTTCCAATCTTGATGAAGACGCTGCTGAAGCTATTAAGGTGTTAAATAAGTATAAATAATTTCGGAGGATATAAAAATGACTATTTATGATGAGCTTGTTGCAAGAGGACTTATTGCACAGGTTACAGATGAACAGGAGATTAAAGATCTTGTTAATAATGGAAAGGCTGTATTTTACATAGGATTTGATCCCACTGCTGACAGTCTTCATGTAGGTCACTTTATGGCTCTTTGCCTTATGAAGAGACTTCAGATGGCAGGCAACAGACCTATTGCTCTTATCGGTGGCGGTACAGCAATGATCGGTGACCCTTCAGGCAGAACTGACATGCGTCAGGTTATGACAAGAGAGACAATTCAGCATAACTGTGATTGCTTTAAGAAACAGATGGAAAAATTCATTGAATTTGGTGAAGGTAAAGCACAGATGGTTAACAATGCTGATTGGCTTCTGAACCTTAATTATATTGATGTGCTTCGTGAAGTTGGCGCTTGTTTCTCTGTCAACAATATGCTTCGTGCAGAATGTTATAAGCAGAGAATGGAAAAAGGTCTTTCATTCCTTGAATTCAACTATATGATCATGCAGAGCTACGACTTCTATCATCTTTATCAGAATTACGGCTGTAATATGCAGTTCGGTGGTGATGATCAGTGGTCTAACATGCTCGGCGGCACAGAGCTTATCAGAAAGAAACTCGGTAAAGATGCTTACGCTATGACAATTACTCTTCTTCTTAATTCGGAAGGAAAGAAGATGGGTAAAACAGCAAAAGGTGCTGTATGGCTTGATCCCAACAAGACAACTCCTTATGAATTCTATCAGTATTGGAGAAACGTTGACGACGGTGATGTTCTCAAGTGTATCCGTATGCTTACATTCCTTCCTCTTGACGAAATCGATAAGATGGATTCATGGCAGGGTAGTGAACTTAACAAGGCAAAAGAAATCCTTGCTTATGAACTTACAAAACTTGTTCATGGTGAAGAAGAAGCTACAAAAGCTCAGGAAACAGCAAAATCTCTCTTTGGTGCAAATACAAATGTTGATACAATGCCTACATTTGAACTTTCAGCTGACGATTTTACAGATGATGCAATCGCAGTAAACGAAGTTCTTGTTAAGGCAGGTATTGCAAAATCAAAGGGTGAAGGCAGACGTCTTATTGAACAGGGCGGTGTTTCTGTAGATGATGTCAAGCCCAATTCTCCTGTTGCAACAATTTCAAAAGCAGATTTTGATAAAGGATATGTTGTAGTCAAGAAAGGCAAAAAGATCTTTATTAAAGTTGTTATAAAATGATAAAAATTAAACCCCATCAACTGATGGGGTTTGTTTTATAGCAAAATTACTGTTTTGCACCTTTATCAAATTTTTCAAGAACTTTGACGCTGACAGCATAGCAATCAGCAAGACCGTCAAGATTCATATTGTCATATGTATCTCTTCTTGTATGGTAGTAGTCTTCAAGAGCGTGGTTGAGACCTGTAATACCTGTAGCTCTCATGCCTGCTTTTGCAAATGCTGCAGAGTCTGTAGCACCACCAAGGGGAGGAACCATGCCTTTTGAACATTGTATGCCAAGTTCTTCTGCACATTCTACAAACAGATCTGATACATCTTTGTCAACTTTAACAGTTGCATTAAGATCGCGGTAGTTTGCCATAAGATATTTAGGATCATGGATTGTATCATATGAATAAATGAAAGTCGGTACATCATTGAATTCATCTTTATGTGCTTCACACCAAGCCATAGAGCCTCTGAGGCCGGCTTCTTCTGAACCTGAAATTATTACACCGATCTCTGTGTTTTCAAATTCAATTCCTTCATCTTTAAGAGCCTTGAGAATTGCTATGCCCATATAACAACCGGAAAGATTATCATTTGCTCCGTCAACAACTCTTTTTTTGTCCCACATTTTATAAAGACCAAGCATAAACGGAACAAAAATAAGGCCTACAAGTGAAGCTATAAAAATCGGAGCTGATTTATCAAACGGAACATATCCGATGCCGTATTTTGCAATTTTAATTACAGATATTATGAGATAATAAAGTGCGCCTAAAACGCAGATGATTGCATGGAGTTCAAATGCTACACCGCCGAAACGGTAATTTACTGGCCATTCCCAGCATGCGTCGGGATGCCCGTTGAAGAATATTCGTCTTTTTACTTCGCCTTTACAACTTTTGATTGCTGTTACATTAGTTCCTGTTTTTTCAGGAAAGAATTTGTCAACCACTTTTTTGTAAAGACCGAACTGAAGAAACATGATTGTAAATCCCACAAGAACAAGAATCACTGAAGCTAACGGGAAGAAGAAAAACATCGGAATTGAAAGCAGTGCAAAAGTAATTGTAAAGTATATCCAACCAAAGAATGATCCGGGGTTTTCTTTAAATGATTCTATTTGAATCTTGTCGCAACCGCATTCATTTCTGAGAGTGTCAGCCATGTATTCACAAGCCTGACGTTCGCCTTTAGAACCCGGATCTCGTTTTTCAAAGTTTTTGATAATGTAGGTGATTTCATCAAGCATATATTTTGCAGCATCATGCTTTTTGTCAATCAGATTTTTTAAATTCATAAAATTCCCTCCTATTTTGAATCATTATAACACAAGAGTGTATAAAATTGCTACATTATATAAAAAAATTTACAATTTTAAATGTAATAAAATTTGTAAATTAACAAGCATAATGCTTGAATATTTTCACAAATTATGATATTATTAATTCATATGTAAAAAAATGAAAGGTTGATTTCTTTTGAAAACAAAGCAACTCGAAAAAAAGGCAAATATCATTTCAAGAAACTCTAGTTGTTTCATGTCTGCAATTATTGCGGCTGTAATTATGGTGTTTGTTTACGGAGTATGGGAATTCTTCCCGTTCGGTGAAAACATAATCTTACGAATGGATCTTTATCATCAGTACGCACCTCTGTTTGCAGAATTATATGAACGTGTCTTTGGTGGAGATACATTACTTTATTCATTTACTTCAGGTTTGGGAAGCAGTTTCTTAGGTAACTACTTTAATTACCTGTCAAGCCCGACGCTGTTGTTTGTGCTGATATTCGGTCATATAAATGTTCCTGAAGCTATTGCGGCAATGGTGCTTGTAAAAGCTTCCGCTTCTGCATATACTTTTACTTATTTCGCTCAGAAAACAACTAATAAGAAAAGTATTGCAGCATGTGCATTCGGTTTGCTGTATGCTTTCTGCGGATATTTTGTTGCTTATTACTGGAATATAATGTGGCTTGATGCAGTTGTTTTGTTTCCAATTGTAATGCTTGGAATATGGCAGATAATTAATGAACGCAAGTCATTTACTTATGTAATCTCACTTGCAATATTAATGATGACCAATTATTACATGGCATACATGGTTTGTATACTTTCTGTTATTTTCTTCTTATATTTCTATTTTTCAGAACATGAGATATCAGAAAAAATTAATCAGAATTATATCATTAAGGCTAAGTATAAAAATGCATTAGGTGCAAAACTTTTCAATTCCGTGTTTATTAAAAGCGGGGTTTCTTTTGCAGCTGCATCTGTTCTTGCTGCTATGATTGCTGCATTTGCTCTTTTGCCTGTGTTCTTTATACTTCAGCGTTCATCGGCAACTAACTCAAGTTTTCCGACATCCTTTTCATCATATTTTACAATTTTTGATTTTCTTGCAAATCATCTTGCGGGTATTGAACCTACAATCCGAAGCAGCGGAGATGCTGTTTATCCCAATGTGTATTGCGGTATTCTTACTCTTATTCTTGCACCGCTGTTTATGTTCTCAAAGAAAATCACTATCAGAGAAAAAATTGCATCTACTGCAGTTGTTGCGTTATTCTTTTTCAGTTTTAATATAAACATGCTTAATTACATCTGGCATGGTTTCCATTTCCCGAATGATCTTCCCTACAGATTTTCTTTTGCATATTCTTTCTTCCTTGTATTTCTTGCTTACAGAGTATTTACTCAGATTGAAAAAATTGCTCCGAGAGATATTCTTGTTTCAGCAGCAGGTGTTGCAATTTTCAGCATTTTTGTTGAAAAAATCGGTTCTGCAAATGTAGATCAGACAGTTGTTTGGACAAGTGTTATTTTTGCTGTTGTGTATGCAGTAATTCTTGCATTTGTAAAGAATCCCAGATATGCAAAAGCTTCAATTTCGATTCTTCTTCTTACAGCTGTGTGTGCAGAACTTCTTATTGCTGATACACCGAATTATAAGGTTACACAGACAAAAGATTCTTATACAAGTTCATATGAAGATACAGACAAGGCAATTGAAATCGTAAAGGAAAAAGAAGGTGAAAACGGTTTTTACAGAATGGAACTTGCTTCACTTCTCACAAGAATGGACAATTGCTGGTTCTACTATAATGGTGTATCAACTTTTACATCTATGGCATATGAAGATGTTGCACATCTTCAGCATTATTTAGGAGTTTTTGGTAATGAGATAAATAGCTACACTTATAATTGCCAGACAGGACTTTATAACTCCATGTTATCTATTAAATATGTAATTGATAATCATTCGTATGTTCCTACTGATAATTATAAACCTGTAATGGATAACAATTTCCTTTATACAAAAGTCGATACTTATAATGATATGACAATATATAAGAATAATTATTGGCTTCCGGTTGCATTTTCTGTGAATGAAAATACCGATACTCTGTGGGTGTATAATGATGTAAATCCTTTTGTTGTTCAGAACGACTTTTTCTACAATGCAGCAGGTGTTGCTGATATTCTTTCACCTCTTGCAGGTGTTGTATCTGATTATAATAACATTGAAAATGTTGATCAGTCAGGCGTAGACGCAGGCGAATTTAATATTTATAAAGAGAATTCAAGTCAAAAAGGTAATGAAATTTCATTCAAGTATGATGTCACAGAAACTCAGAATGTATATGTGTTTGTATCTTGTAGGGATGTAGCTTCCGTGCTTGTTTCAACTGATGATTTTACTTATAATCAGTCTCTTGAAAATAAACCTTATGTTCTTGATGTTGGTGAAGTGGAAGCCGGAACAGAGCTCTATATTTCATACAGTCTTAAAGATGATTCAACAAGCGGTGCTGTTAATCAGTATGTATATGGAATGGATAAAGAAAAGTTCATTTCTGCTTACAATACAATTGTTAAAAACGGTATTCTTGAAGTTACTGAAAACAAAGAAAGCTATATCAAGGGAACTGTCAATCTTCAGGATAATAAGATGCTCTATACATCAATTCCTTATGACGAAGGTTGGTCTGTATTAGTAGACGGTAATGAAGTTTCAAGCGATAAGATTGTAAAAGTCGGTAATGCTTTAATGGGTATTTATATGGAACCCGGTGAGCATACTGTTGAGTTTAAATACATGCCTAAAGGTTTTGTTTTAGGTGTTTGTATTTCACTTGTCGGAATTTTAGCTCTCATTATTATTTTGATTATGAAGAAAAAACGTCTTGTTTTCTTCTCAGACAGTTTCAGAGAAGAGATTACTGAACTCGGCAGATGGAGAGATAAGGCTGCTGAATCAGAATTGAATGAAAATTACATTCAGAATGATGATGAATTTGCCGAAATACTTGAAGATGCAGCCAAAGAAGATTTTGCATTTTCACAAACAGATGATGCGTGGAATTATGCATTGTCCGCAGCAGAAAATTTTGTTAAAACATCAAAAGAGCCAACAGAAGAAATTGAAGATGATGAAATCTCTGATGATTTTGAAATGATTTCTGATCTTGATATGAATGTTGAACTTGAAGTTGTTGCTGATTCAGATGATGTTGAGTTTGAAGAAAATGAGAAATCTATTGATGATGTGCTTGATGAATTTGAAAAAGCAACTGATGAAATGAGTATGCCTAAGAAGGCTAAAATTTCGGTTGAAGATAAAAAGTCTGCACAAAAAAAAAGATTTAATCTGACAGTATTTATTTTGATTGTAATAGCAGTTATTGTTGCATCAGTCGGTGTTATGATATATGCTGCAAATACACAGGGAAATGATACTACAGATAATAATTCAACGAATAAGCCTGAATCACAGCTGGTAGTTGAGGAGAATTCATCCGTAGATTCTGAAGAATTGTCTTCTGATGAGCTTACAACTGTTGTTACTACAGAAAATACTACAGAAAAAGAAACCACAACAATTGCTACAACATCAGCTGCAAATTCAACAACAGCAACAGGTAATTACAAAGTTCATACAATTAAATCAGGAGATAATTTTTATTCAATACTTCGTTCTTACGGAATAAAAGATACTCCTGCAAATGTAAAGAAACTTTGTGATTTCAATGGTATTTCTGTTCGTACCGGTCTTAAGGTTGGACAGAAAATAAAAGTTCCTATGGATTATTAAGTAAAAAAAGGACAGCGAATCTTTGCTGTCCTTTTTATAGGTGAAAAATGAAAACATGTTATATTATATGTGCAGGTACTTGTGAAAATATCGATATTGAAAAAAATAACGATGATCTGATTATTGCCGCTGATGCAGGTCTTATTTATTGTGAAAAATTCGGTGTAGTTCCGGATATAATTGTGGGTGATTTTGATTCACTTGGTTATGTACCGGAAAACAATGAAATTATAAAACTTCCGGTTGAAAAGGATGACACCGATACGGCATTTGCGGTAAGATACGCAGTGGATAACGGTTACAAGAAATTTGTTATTTTTGGCGGAACAGGCGGAAAAAGAGAAGATCATACATTTGCAAATATTGCGTTGCTTTCTTACATTTCAAAAACCGGTAACATTGGTTTTCTCGTTTCAGGTGAGTTTACTATAACTGCAATCACTAATTCTAAAATCAGTTTTCCGTCAGAAATGAATGGCGATATTTCTGTTTTTTCTTTTGATGAAAATTCGGTGGGCGTGACGGAAAGAGGTCTGCGATATACTCTTGATAATGCAGAATTAAAAAATAGTATACCTATTGGTGTAAGCAATTCATTTGTAGGAGAGGAAAGTTTTATTTCTGTTGAGAACGGCACATTGATAATTTACTATTCAGGTAAATTTTCTGATTGCACTATTGACAAATCTGTTTGATATGTTATAATATAATCGAAAAGTGAATACACACCATATAGGGGTGCTGTAAAAAGCTGAGATACACGTAAGTGTGAACCCTTTAACCTGATACGGATAATGCCGGCGTAGGGAATATACAGATGATTGATTTGTTTTTCAATTCACGCACTGCATTGGTTGATGTGGTGCGTTTTCATTTTATCAAAAATAACGGAGTGGTAAAAAATGAAAGAAAAACAAAAAAACAATCTGCTGAAAATGACCGAATGTGCGATAATGCTTGCGCTGGCATCTGTATTAAGCTTTATTAAGATAATTCAGATGCCTATGGGCGGCTCAGTGACGCTTTGCAGTATGTTGCCGATTATTCTCATCGGAATTAAATACGGTGGCGGCACAGGTGCTGTTGTAGGCTTTATGTATTCAATTCTTCAGCTTGTTTCAGATCTTCCCGGTGGAAATGTGTTTTATATGGGGATGAGTGCTGGTGTTGTGGTTGTTGTTGCATTGTTTGATTACGTTGTTCCATTTACGATGTTGGGATTTTCAGGTATGTTCAGAAAAATTAAAACACAGAAATTACCGATGCTAGGCGGTTATGTCAGTATATTTTCTGTTGTTATAATCAGATTTTTATGTCATTTTATAACAGGATTTACAGTATGGGGACAGTGGGCTCCTGAAGGAATGAGTAAATATTGGTATTCTCTTGCATATAATGGTTCTTATCTTCTTCCCGAACTCGCAATTACAATTATTGTTGCCATAATTTTGCTTCAGGTTCCGCAGATGAGAAAACTTTTAAAATTAAATAATATTAATTAATAATATTTAAAAAATATTATAAAAAATTTAAAAAAAAGCTTGACAAATGAAAGTTATTGGTATATAATAACTTTCGTCTTAGAGGTATAGTGTAACGGTAACACTCCGGACTCTGACTCCGTCATTTAAGGTTCGAATCCTTATACCTCTGCCAGCAGACCTTTTATCGAATGATAAGAGGTCTTTTTTTTTATAATAAAATTGTTTGATTTTTTTACAGGTGATTGAATGTACGAATTGATCCAGGTTGGTGAAAATACCTTTTATATTGAAAGTCCTGCTAAAATCGGACTCTACATACTTAATGATACTTAATGAAAAAGATGTATGTCTTATCGACAGCGGAAGCGATAAAGATGCAGGCAGAAAAGTGCGTCAGATTCTTGATAAAAACAGATGGAATCTTAAAAGCATCTATGTCACCCATTCAAATGCTGACCATATAGGAGGCAGTAAATATCTTGTATCGCAGACCGGGTGCAGAGTATATGCAAAAGGGATTGAGTGTGATTTTTCAAAACATCCTATCCTTGAGCCGTCATTCCTTTACGGTGGTTATCCGCTGAAAGAACTTGAAAATAAATTTCTGCTTGCAGAAGGAGTCTTATGTGAAGAGCTTACAGATGATGTTCTTCCCGAAGGCTTTGAAATGATTGATTTGCCCGGCCATTTTTTTGATATGGTGGGATTCAGAACACCTGATGATGTTGTTTTTCTTGCCGATTGTCTTTCGTCAGAAGCTGCAATTGATAAATATAAAATAGGGTTTATTTATGATGTGGCTTCATATATTGAGACTTTGGAAAAGGTGAAGAATTTAAAGGCAAATATGTTTGTGCCGTGTCATGCTGCAGCTGCAGATGATGTGACAGCTCTTTGTGATTATAATATAAATTCTGTTAGCTCAATTGCAGGCAGAATCTGTGAACTCAGCAGTGACGCTGTGCGCTTTGAGAGCCTTCTTAAGAAGCTTTTTGATGAGTATGGGCTTATTATGAATTTTCAGCAATATGCGCTTGTGGGCAGCACAGTACGCTCCTATATGTCTTATCTTAAAAGGGTTGGCAGACTGGATGCTTTTATTGAAGATAATATGCTTTTATGGAAAGCTTTATAAAACAAAAAATCCTGCACAGGGCAGGATTTTTTTTATTCAACAATATTCTTTATCTTTTCAGGTGTCGGGATATCAGTGAATCCATAGAATTTTCTTGCGTTTTCACCAAGGAAAAGATTTTTGTTTTCTTCTGATATCTTGCCTGATTTAATGACGAAATCAAGGCTCATAAGATATGTGATTGCCGTCATGGTTCGGGGATAGTCACTGCCCCACATAAGTTTGTCGAAACCTGCTATTGATGCCGCTTCATTGATAGCATCCACAGCAGAGCGGTAGGGATAGAATTCATCGTTGAAAAGCCATGTTATACCGCCGCTTTCTATGAAAACATTTTTATTTACGGCAAGTTCAATCTGCTTCTGCCAGTTGTCTCTTGTGACCATTCCGAAATGTCCTACAGCAATTTTAAGGTCGGGGAATTCCTTTGCGATTTTATGCATCATTTCTGTCTGAGCGTCACCGTCAGCCAGGTCAATTGAAATGAATTTGCCTGTTTCTGCCGCAATTTTGAATGCATGAAGATGATTAAGAAGATTCTTATCGGTAAGTCTTGATGCGCAGATTTTTATGCCGTCAAAGTTATTTATATCGCCAAGCTCTTTTTCTTCGTATAAAGCGCATACACGCAGTCTTTCGGAGTATGCTTTTCTGCATTCAGCAAGATAATCGTCCTGATTGCCGTCGATGTATTCCTGCGTGATAACAGCACCCGAAACACCTGCATAGTCCATGTTTGCAATAAATCTTTCTGCGCTGTTGATGCCGTCTGTCATGTAGGGCGGCATCATCTGTCTGATTTCACCACCGAAATCACTTCTGCCTCTGCCTATGTCATAAACGGGATTGTTGTTTACAATACCGTTTTGTTTTTTCCATAAATGTGCATGAGCATCAATAATCATAATGTCACACCGTCCTTAAATATTGCAATTTCACGGCAACCGTTTTTCTCGTTGTTTGTTTCTTTTCCGTCTGCCGTTTCTTTTATAAGATGCAAAAGCTTTTCTGCATTTGCATCGATGTCATCACCCCATGCGCTGAAGTCAATCCAATGAGGTTTTTTTTCTGCTATCACATTGTTTGATGCAATTTTTACTGTCGGTACAGCACCGCCGAGGGGAGTGCCTCTTCCTGTTGTGAAAAGCACCATATGACAACCTGCCACGGAAAGATTGGTGACGGAAACAATATCGTTACCGGGACCGTTCAGAAGATTCAATCCCTGTTTTGTTACGGTGTCACCGTAGTCGAGTACATCAACAACCGGGGCTTTGCCGCCCTTCTGCACACATCCGAGAGATTTTTCTTCAAGGGTGGTGATTCCGCCTTCTTTGTTGCCCGGAGAAGGATTTTCAGAAACAGGCTGATTGTGACTTCTGAAATAATTTTTGAAGTTATTTATAAGTTTTACACCTTTTTCAAAAACTTCTTCATTTATGCATCTTTCAAAAAGCACCTGCTCCGCACCAAACATTTCGGGGACTTCCGTAAGAACTGCCGAAGCTCCCATCGCACACAGACTGTCTGTAACTCTGCCAACAACGGGATTTGCATAAATTCCCGAAAAACCGTCGGACCCACCACATTTGAGACCTATGCGAAGCTTTGATACGGAAACTTTTTCTCTTACATCTGCTGATGCTGTCTTTTTTAGTTTTTCAATAAGTGAAACACCTTCTGCGATTTCGTCTTCCGTGTCCTGTGTATTGAGGAACAGAATTCTTTCTTCGTCCCATTCACCGAGTACTTTTTTCATTTCACCAATGTTGTTGTTTTCACAGCCGAGACCCAAAACAAGCACACCGCCTGCGTTGGGATGTTTTATAAGACCTTTGAGAATGAGCTGTGTTATTTTGTTGTCACACCCGAGCTGACTGCAGCCGTAAGGGTGAGAGAAACATATAGCCCCTGTCTTTTCGGCAAGTATCTTTGCGGTGCTGTTTACACAGCCGACTGTGGGCACAATCCATATATCATTTCTGATGCCGATATCGCCGTTTTTTCGGATATAGGCTTCAATTTCAAAGGGTTTTAAAGGCTCGGGAATGGTGAATCGGGGATTGTATGTGTATGAAAGATTGGCTGAAAGTCCAGTTTTCATGTTGTGTGAATGCACACTTTCGTCCTTTTTTATATCGGCTGTTGCATTGCCTATTGGGTAGCCGTATTTTATTATTTCTTCACCTTTTTTTATGTCACAGAGCGCAATTTTATGTCCCGTTGATTTGTCAACACAGACATTGTCTTTTTCGTTTATTCTGACAGTATCCATTCCATGGCTCCCTTTGCACCGACAGATTCAATTTTTTCATAATATGTCGCAACAATTTCTGTCATATCTGAAATGTCGCATCCCCAGAGTGATTCATCTGCAAGAATGTCTGAAATGCTCATTTCTTTTATTTTTTTCATTACATCTGCCGCATCATCGGGAGTGTCATTTTTGTAGAAGTAAATGAGGTCTGCAAGTGCAGATGTAAGTCCTTTGGGGTATTTGCCGTTTATTTTTTTGTATTCAAGAATTGTGGGAAGAACACGGACAGAGAATTTGCTGACGGAGTTGAGCGCAATTGCACGCAGTCTGTGTTTTATAAAAGGATTTCTGAATCTGTCGCAGACATTATTCATAAAATCACGGCTGTCTTCGTTGTTACCGATTGTGGGAAGAATTTCATTCTTAAGATTATTTTCGAGGAATGAGGAAACTGTTTCGTCTTCCATACATTCGCCCACTGTTTCAACACCTGCAAGAAGTGCTCCCGTTACCGTTGAAGTATGAGCACCATTGAGGATTCTGACTTTAATCTTTTTGTAGGGCTTTGCATCGTCTGTCCAGATTACGTTGAAACCAGCCTTTTTTAGGGGAAGCTCATCTTCAAAGTTACCTTCGATAACCCAGAGATGGAAGATTTCGGCTGTATTAAGGAATCTGTCATCGGGATGAAGCTTTTCTGTGCCGTCAGAGGGATAACCTGTTACGATACGGTCAACAAGAGTATTTGCAAAAGTGTTGTCAGTATTAATCCAGTCTGCAAAACCTTTTTCAAGATTCCACAATAATGCATACTGAAGAATGCATTTTTTAAGCTCATCACCGTTGTTGTCGATAAGTTCACAGGGAAGGAAGATAAAGCCCTTCATATTGTTTTTATATCTTCTGTAAAGAAGTTGTGTGAGTTTTCCGGGGAATGAAAGGCAGGGAGTGTCTGTAAAACTGCATGAATCATCAAAGTCAATACCTGCTTCTGTTGTGTTTGAAACAATGAATCTGAAATCGGGATTATCTGCAAGTGCAAGATAATTCTCAAAATCTTTATAGGGGTCAACAGCCCTTGAAATTGATTCTATATAATAATGTTCGTTTATTGTTTTTCCTTTTTCTGTGCCTCTGAGGTAAAGATTGTATTTGCAATCCTGTTCATTCAGAAGAGCGCATTTGCCACCCGCTCTGGGCTGGATCACAACAGCTTTTCCGTCATAAAGACCGTTTGTGTTCATCACATGAAGAAAATGGTCAAAAAAGCCTCTTAAAAAATTACCTTCACCAAACTGAATAACTGTTTCTTTCATATCAATCACCAATTTTAATAAGGAGTTTTGTGAGTGTGCCGTCATTATTTGCAAGTGCTTTGAACGCGTCAAGAGCGTTATTCATATCGTATACACCGCTGACCATTTTCATTACATCTGCCTTACCCTCTGCCACAAGGTTAATGTTATTGATGAAATCATCTTTGAGAGCATTTCTGCTGCCGTGGATGTTGAGTTCTTTTTTGAGGATGATTGAGTGAATGAAATTTGTCTCTCTCTTGCCGTTACCGATAAGAATAATGTTTGCAGCAAAAGCGGCATTGTCTATGCAATAAAGGAATGTTTCGGGAGCACCGCAGGCTTCAATACAGACATCGAAGCCGTTGCCGTCTGTGAATTCCTTTGTAAATTCTTCAAGTGACTGTGTCTTTGTGTTAACAACAGCATCTGCACCGTATTCAGAAGCAAGTGTAAGACGGTTGTCGAGAATGTCAGCAACAACGATTTTGTTACATTTCTGTTTTGCTGCAAGAAGAGCAAAAAGGCCGATGGGGCCTGCACCGATTACAAGCACATTGTCTGTCTTTTTGATTTCAGCTCTTGAAACGGCATGCTGTGATATTGAGAAAGGCTCAATAAGTGCAAGCTCCTGGGCTGAAAGTCCTTTGCCTGCATAAATTCTTTCAACGGGAATTGCAATATATTCGCAGAATGCACCATCGCGCTGCACACCCATTGTCTGATTGTCTGTACAGCAGTTTACATAGCCTCTTTCGCATGAATAACAGCTGCCGCAGTTGAAATAAGGATTGCATGTTACGATGTCGCCTGCTTTTAGTCCCTTGTCATTTTCAGGGATTGAAACAATCTCTGCAGAAAATTCATGACCGGGGATACGGGGATAAGTTGTAAAGGGCTGATTACCTGTGAAAGACGCAACGTCAGCACCGCAGATACCTACGTGACGCACTTTAAGAAGAGCTTCACCTTCTTTTACTTCGGGCATCGGAATATCTCTGATTTCTATTTCGTTGGGATTAGGTATAACAATAGCTTTCATATCAAATATCCTTTTCTATGTAATTTTCGTTCCAGATGACAGCAGTTTTAAGGGGTGCATCCTTACAGAAAATCTTGTTTTCATATGCATCAAGGGGATTTTTTATAAATTCATCTTTTTCAATAAGCTCAACAACCTCGTCATAACGGCTGTCAACAAGCACTTCGATAGCCTTTTCCATATGAGACTGACGGAAATTGATTGATGCGAAGATAAGATGATTTTCGAAGCCGAATGGCATTGTATCATAAGAAACAACGGGGCCGAGAGAAAAACTGTTGTATATGCCGTTACAGCCGAGCACTTTGTGCTTGAATGCAACACGGTGTTCAACATTGCTTCCGCTTGTGCCCACAAACATTGTGGCTCTGCCGTCGAGTTTTTCAATAATTGCAGTTGCAGTTTCTTCTTCCGTAAGATTTGCGGTTGAAAGATAATCAGCATTTGCGATTTCTTTTGAGAAGATGACTTTTTTGCTTGTTTCTTCACTTCTTCCTGCAAAAAGAATCTCTGCATCGGGGTAGTTTCTTCTGATCTGGTCTGCGATGAAAAGTCCTGTCATGCCAAGACCGAAAACAACTGTTTTCTTGAAGATGTTTTCTCTTGCAAGTTTTCTTGCAGTTTCTTCATCACATTTGTGCTTTGCCATTTCAACACGGAAATTCTGTGCAGCACCAAGATCTTCCATTCTTTCAAGCTGGAAAACAGCACATGCATAAGGGTCAGCAAAGGAGAGTCTTTTTGCAACAGAAAGGGGAAGCTTTTTAAGTTCTTCATATTTTTCGGGAAGATGAAGAAGCATATCGGGATTGAAATAATTCTTATCGCAGAAAAGTCCGTCTGCACCGTCACAACCGTATTCAAAATATGTTTCGTCTTCGGTGTATCTTGTGGGATCCCAGCTGTCACCGCCGCGGATAAGCACAATTGCAAATCTGTTCTCAGACGGCACCCATACAACACCCTCGTGACCGTTGATAAGTCTTTTTTCACCCTCAGGAAATTTTTTTGACAGTTTGGAATCTCTGCCCATTTTCATAAGTTCATTGTCTGTACCGCAGAAACCCTGGAAAACAGGATAAGCTTCAATTCCTTTAAGTGCAGGTTCACCGCGGAGACGCTGTCTGTTAGGATTTATAAGATTTACTTCACCGTATTTTATCGGTTCATTTTTATCATTCTGAAAATATGTACCAAATGTTTTCATACAGATCATCCTTTTTTCTATAAAAAATCGAATACAGTAAAATTACTGTATTCGATTAAATTTTGATTAAAGATTGTAATATTTTTCAAATTCAACGGGATGAGGAATTTTTGAAATTTCACTGCATTCTGCACGTTTTCTCTTAATGAAGTTCTTGATGAGTTCTTCGGGGAATACTCCGCCTTCTGTAAGATAATCGTAATCAGCTTCAAGAGCGTCAAGTGCAGCCTCAAGAGATGTGGGAAGACCTTTGAGTTTTGCCTTTTCTTCTTCGGGAAGATTGTAGAGGTTCATGTCGTAGGGGCCCCAACCGTTTGCATGGGGATCAATTTTATTCTTAATACCGTCAAGACCTGCCATAAGAAGAGCTGCATAGCAGAAATAGGGGTTACATGTAGCATCGGGATTACGGATTTCAAAACGGCGTTCTGCAGGCTGTTTTGCATAAGCAGGGATTCTGATAACAGCACTTCTGTTGCTTGTTGCATAGCCTACAGTAACGGGTGCTTCAAAACCGGGAACAAGTCTCTTGAATGAGTTTGTGCTGGGATTTGTAATAGCACAAAGAGAACCGATATGCTTAAGAAGACCGCCAATGAAGTAATGAGCAGTTTCGCTGAGGTGTGAATAACCGTTATCGTCTGAGAATACGGGTTCACCGTCTTTAAGAAGAAGCATATGTACGTGCATACCGCTACCGGCTTCACCATAAACAGGCTTGGGCATAAGAGTTGCACTCTTGCCGTATTTTGCAGCTGTGTTGTGAATGATATATTTAATCATCATTGTTGCGTCAGCCATTTTTGACATTTCACCAAGCATGGGTTCAATTTCAAACTGACCTGATGCGGCAACTTCGGGGTGATGATATTTTACGGGAATTCCTGCTTCTTCAATAAGCATACACATTTCACTTCTGCATTCATAAGAAGTGTCAAAGGGTTTTGCAATGTGATAAGCTTTCTGAAGAGGAACGATATGACCGAGGCCCTGTGTTGCACTGTTCCAGTATGACTGCTTTGCATCAACACTCATTGCAACAGAGTTGGGTTTAACTTCCCAGCCAACCTGATCAAATAAATAAAATTCGAACTCGGGGAGAATCATCATTGTATCTGCAATACCTGAATCTCTCATATATTTTTCAGCCGCAAGAACAATATTTCTCGGGTACTGAGCAAGAGGACGGTTTTCGGGGGAGTCGATTATCATTGCATTACCGCTCATGGAGAGAGTGGGGATTTCGCAGAAAGGATCAATCATAGCTGTGTCAGGATCGGGAATAAATACCATGTCGCTCTTTTCAACAACTGCATAGCCGTAGTTTGTAGCGTCAAAACCAACACCGTCGCGCATAATTTCTTCTGTAAAATTCTGTGCGGGAATTGTAACGTGGCGATACTGACCGTTGATATCAACCATTTTGAAATCAACCATTTTAATGTTATTTTCTTTAATGAGATCCATTATCTGTTTTACAGTTTTGCTCATTTTATACATCTCCGTTCGAAGTTTTTATAAAAATATTTTATCATATGTTTTTTATATTTTCAATATATATTTTTATAATAATGCAAAAAAAGAGAACTGCTTTTTACAGTTCTCTTTTACTGTTATTTTGTTAATGTTTTTGATGCAAGTGAAGCTGTTTCTACAACAGTGCCTGCAGAATTCTTTACCGTAATTGTGGTAAGAGTTCTGTAGGTGTAGCCTGCAGGTGCGAACCAACTTTTTTCTACCGTATGATCACCCGCACCTGGGAATGTTTCTGATTTTGTTTTGTATGTTTCCCATGCAGACCCGTTGTATCTTTGCAAACTGCATGTGATTGTGAAAGTAGTACTGCTGTTTACTCCGTTTGCTGATGAACCACATGTAACAAAGCCTAATGAACCTTTTTCTAGTGCAGATATTATCTGTATAATATAAGTATAACATGGCATCACAAGGTCATCATAATTTGTTACAGGTTCTTCTGCAAATGTCGTAACACTCAGTGGCACTGAAATCAGAACAAGTGCGAGAATTAAAGAAATAAGTTTTTTCATATTTTGACATCCTCCTCAGGAATTTTATAATAACTAACAGTGAGGATGAAATTTTGTAACATCTGTACTTATCTTTTTTTTAGATTTTCTGCAAATTTAATCAAATCAACATTTTTGTCATTTGTATTAATTGTGATATTGCAAAATTCGGTGATAATTATAATATCATTTGTACTTTTATTGGTTATATATAATGCATCGTATCCTAATATTTGAATCTTTATCATATTTGTGTCAGTTTCACTGTATGAATTGCTTATTGACGAATTATTTGATACTTCGCTATAAAAAATATAATTATCATTTGCTGTGGATAATGTTATGTTCTTTTTTGTTTTGTTGCCTGATACAGAATCTACAATGTACCCATCAGGAATCCATCCCGGCACAAATTCACCCGTATGTTTTAACAGCATATCCTCAGTATCAGCGCCTATTCCGATACTTTCAGAATCAATATAGTTTATAACAAGCTCAATAAGGTTGCTTTTTTTGCCCTCTACATTAAAGGGGATAAGAGTTGAGCTTATTGCAAGTACTACAATAATAGCTGCAATTTTCATAATCATCTTGTACGGATTTTTCTTCTTTTCCGGTTTTGCATATTTGTCTGCAAATGCAGCGGCTTCATCTTCCGTTACAGCGAAAAGAGGGTTATTCTGCGCTTCTTCAATTTCTTTGAGCCACTGCGTATCATTTTCTTCACGGACATCGTCAAGTACGTTCTGCAGTGTTCTTTTGTTGTATTCGTTCATGATAACGCCTCCATTTTCTTCATTTCTGCTTTTAATTTCTTCATACTTCGGGAGAGAAGAACTCTGACGCTGTCTTTTGTAACATTAAGCATCTCTGCCATGTGCTCGTCTGAAAGATCAAGAGCAATTTTCATTTCAATTATTGATTGATCTCGCGGCGGGAGTTTCTTAAAAGCCTCATACATCATTGCGTAAGTACATTTTTGTTCTAGTTCTTCAATGATAGAATCTGAAGCTGAAAGATTAAAACTGTCTGAAAGATCTATGTTTTTAAGAGTACTTTCTTTTGAAGCTTTATTCAGATAATTGATCGTTGTATTTACAATACATACCGAGAGGTATGATCTTACTTTGTTTTCAGGCAGGTTTTTAACTGTTTCAATATGTTTTATAATATTTACCATGCAATCATGCGCGAGATCGTTGCATATGACACTGTCTTTAACCATTGTGTAAGCTTTATATCGAAGCCAGGGAATATATTTGATGTATAATTCCTCAATGAACTTTTTATCAGATTCATTGTCTGCAAGATTAACAAGATATAATAACATGTAATCACCGATTAATTAATTTTTCGGTTATTATATCATTTTTTGACAATATTTTCAAGACTGCCATAATTTAAAAAATCCATCTCTTTATGAGATGGATTTTAGTGTATTAAAGTTCAGTTATCATGCACTCATGTGCGTTTCCGTCTTTTTCAATACGGATTGTTTTGATTTCCTGCGGTCCCCAGTTCATTGTAAACTTAGTACCCAATGCTGTGAAATCAATTGTTGCTGTTGTTTCTTTCCCGTCTGTTTCAACAGCGCGGATAATTATACCGTTACTGTCTTCTGCAGATTTAACTGATGTAATTACAATATTATTCTTGCTTACATCAAGTGCAGAATAGTTCTGAGGAAGTATACCGTCGTGGTGTGTTTCCTGATGTGTCTGTAAAGGATTGTTGAGTATTTCTGATTTTCTGAACAATTCTGAATTGATTTTTTCTGCATGAGGAACAATTTCGTATGTGAATTCCTGTTCACCTTTATCAATGAAATCCATTTCATTGTCTCTGCTGTGCTGTCCGTAATGGTCAAGATATGCACAGCTTCTTGCAATCATCATTCTGAGATCGTTTCCAATTGCACAGAAACTGTATTTGCTTGTGTTAAGAAGAGCAAAACCTTTTCCTGAATCGTCAGAAATGTCACACCATGCATGAGAGGGCTCCTCCTGGCCGTTCGCAGGTTTTTCAATAAAACCGTAAGGCATGGAATATGTGACAGATGAATTGTTAACAGCCGCTTTGAAAGAAAGTTTTACTGATTTGTATTTTTCGTCCAAATCAAGCACTGTGCGAACCTTGAGACTTTCGCTTTCTTTATATAATGAATAATATCTTGTGAGCACTGAATTGCCGTATTTTACAACTGATTTGATTGTTGATCTTACCGGACCTGATTCAATAAGTTCAAGTGTACCGTCTGAAAATTCACCAATTTCAATGTTATAGTCAAAAATCTTATGTCCCCAGGTGTCATTTGCAAAGTCATCACAAACAACAGCTCTGCCGAGAAGACCGTCAGCATATTCTGCATTGTTTTTCTTTATTATATAAGATTTTACAGCACCTGTGTTTCTGTCAAAAATGATTTTTACTTTACTGTTTTCAAGTGAATCGTCAGTTGCTGAAAGATCTGTTGAATATGTTGTTTCT
This sequence comes from Acutalibacteraceae bacterium, assembly GCA_045658165.1. Classification (GTDB taxonomy): domain Bacteria; phylum Bacillota; class Clostridia; order Oscillospirales; family Acutalibacteraceae; genus UBA1081. Next base: position 1,010 of record JAZOUN010000150.1, on the reverse strand, counting down.
TCTGCGGCATCAGCATGATACAGATAATATACTTTGTATCCGTAAGCAGGAATTTCAGCCTCAAAAACTGTTTTTCTTGTATGATCACCGTCTGTATATGATGCTCTGACCTTTTGCAGAGGAATTGCATTACCGGCAGAATCAAGCACCTTTGAAACGCCCTGATCGCCGAATTCGGCTGTTGATTTAGCAGGGAATGAATGAGGATTAAAAACGACAATGGGGGAGCCTTCACCGTTTTTGTACCACATACGGCAACGCATTTCACTTATATCATCATTAAGGAAATCAGTGGTTTTAATTCTCCATGAGATTCGCTGTGCGGCAAAGGTATTAACTCCGAGTGCAGTTTCACGTGCATAACCGTATGCATTTTCTGCATCAATATATGCTTCCTTTATTGAGCAGCCTGCAAGTATATCATGGAATTGGTTGAACATAATACGTTCCCAGGCTGATTCAATAGCTTTGTTATGATTCTGTGAACCTGTCAATATATTTGCGAGAACATCGAGTTTCTCTGCTGTAACAAGTTCTGTTTCGGCTCTTCTGTTTATGTTTTTGATTTTGCTGTTAGCACTGTAGCAGCCGCTTGCATGATGCTGAAGATCTTCTGAAACGGTTGGCATGGATGTACCTTCTGTTTCTTCAAAATATTCATCGGGAACAGAGTATTTGAAGTTTCCGTTTCTGATAAGCTCCTCGGCATTTTTAAGATGTTCTTTTGAAGGTCCGCCGCCATGATTGCCGACACCGAAAAATACCATCATCGGCTGAGATTTATTGTAATAATGGTCATCAAGTCTCTCTTTGTGAACATCTCCGCCGTAACCGTCGGGAATATGAAATGCTTTTATTGTGCTTCCGTCCGGACTTTTCCAGTAGTGGAGATCTTCGCCAGGAAGATTTGGTTTTTCTTCACGGTTGTCAGGGCGCTGATATACATAATTATCAATACCTGATTTTTTGAAAATCTGAGGGAGCATACCGTTGTGGCCGAATGAGTCAAC
>JAZOUN010000149.1:0-8295 GCA_045658165.1 Acutalibacteraceae bacterium | reverse complement strand
ATATCCTTATTTTCTGTAACAACCTTTGTGAGAAGTTCGTTATCAATCTTGAAATTGTTTCTGCCCTGCTCGAAAGTAATGCCGTAAACCTGCTTTACTTCCTGCTCCATGGGTACATAGTTTTCATCAATCTTAACGATGTTGTAATTACCCTTTCTCTTCTGCTTGAGAATTTCAAGTGCTTCGGGCTCATAACCGGGAGCGATAACACCGTCTGAAACTTCTCTCTTGATAAGAAGAGCTGTTGTAACGTCACATACGTCTGAAAGAGCAATCCAGTCACCGAAAGATGACATTCTGTCTGTACCTCTTGCTCTTGCATAAGCGCAAGCGAGGGGTGATTCGTCAAGCCCTTCGATATCGTCAACGAAGCAAGCCTTCTTGAGATTATCTGAAAGAGGTGTGCCGACTGCAGCTGATGTGGGTCTTACATGCTTGAAAGATGTTGCACAGGGCATACCGGTTGCTGTTTTAAGCTCCTTTACAAGCTGCCATGAGTTGAATGCATCAAGGAAATTGATGTAACCGGGTCTGCCGCAAAGGATTTCGATGGGAAGCTCACTTCCGTCTGTCATATAAATCTTTGCAGGCTTCTGATTGGGGTTACAGCCGTATTTAAGTTCAAATTCTTTCATAATACCCTCCGAATTACTTGTTTTTATTGTCGATTCTGGTTTCTGTCTCGCCTGATTCGATGTCGATGTATCTTACGAAAAGAGAAACCTTGTTGTCTTCGTTGAGATTTGTCCAGATAAGGTCTGTAAGCTCATCAATGCTTACATCGGGAAGTTCAAGTGTCTTGGGTTCACCTTCAAATGAGGGAAGAGGATTGCCGTCACAGTTGTATGTATGAATGAACTTTGCCTTACCGGGAATGGGGTTTGAATAAGCATATGTGAATCTTTCACATGAAGAATCGTCGCCCTCTGCACTCTTGAGAATTGACATTGCATAGTTCATGCCGTCAGCTTCAAGACGGATGATGCCTGAAATTCTGGGAGTGAAGTTGGGGGCATCATCTTCAAACTCTCTTGTACGAAGAGCCTGTTCAAATGTCATCTGCTTGTCCATAAGGTCGTAGATAGTGTCTGTCTGGTCACCGTTTGTAACGATTGTCTTGTTACCGAGAACTCTTACGGGATAGTAAATGATAAGATGGGGATCTGTCATCTTTGATTCGTCGAATGCCTTTGTTCTCATTGCATCGCCTTCTGCAACGAAAACACGGTTACGGCTGTTTTCGCTTCTGCCCATGATGAAATAAGCAGTTACAGCCTTTTTGCTGTCGGCACTTTTGCCGATTATGATACCTCTGCCGTGGTAAGCAAGAGAATTGAGTTCATTAGCAATAGTTGAAACTTTCATTTCAGTTCTCCTTTATAAAAACTACATTATCTTTCACTTCAAGTTTATCTTCACAGAAGAGTTTTACCGATTCAGGAAGAATTTTCCATTCTGCTTCTTCCATAATTCTCTTCTGGAGCGTTTCGGGAGTGTCACCCTGTCTGACTTCAACTGCCTTCTGCATAATAATGGGACCTGCGTCACATTCGGGAGTAACAAAATGAACTGTTGCACCCGAAACCTTTACACCTTTTGCAAGGGCTGCTTCGTGAACATGAAGTCCGTAATAGCCTTTACCGCAGAATGACGGGATAAGTGCGGGATGAATATTGATTATAGCATTGGGGTAAGCCTCATAAACCTGTTCATCAATGATTGTCAGGAAACCTGCAAGAACAACAAGATCAATGTCTGCATTTTTAAGAGTTTCAACAAGTGCCTTTGAATAACCGGCAATGCTTTCATAATCTTTTCTGCAAAGAACTGCCTGATCAATACCGTTATTTGCGGCTCTTTCGAGTGCATATACACCGGGTTTTGATGCAACAACGAGAGTTATCTTACTCTCACCGAACATACCCTGTTTTTCGCAGTCGATAAGGCTCTGAAGATTTGTGCCGCCGCCTGAAACAAGAACGGCAATATTCTTCTTACTCAATGATAACACCCTCTTCGGATTTAACAACTTCACCGATGATGTAAGCATCTTCACCGTTTGCCTTGAGGACTTCAATTGCCTTGTCTGCATCTTCCTTAGCTACGATAACGCTCATACCGACACCCATGTTGTATGTGTTGAACATATCTCTTTCGGGAATGTTGCCTTCTTTTGCGATAAGGTCGAAGATGGGAAGAATTCTGATGTCTGCCTTCTTGATTTTTGCACCGAGACCTGCGGGGATTGTTCTGGGAATATTCTCATAGAAACCGCCGCCTGTGATATGTGAAACACCCTTGACTTTAACTTCTTCAAAGAGAGCAAGCATGGGCTTTACATAAATCTTTGTGGGAGTGAGAAGAGTCTCACCGACTGACTTACCGCCGAGTTCTTCACGGGGAGTTTTGATGTCTGCATTTTCAACATCAAAAACTTTTCTTACAAGTGAGAAACCGTTTGAATGAACACCGCTTGAAGGAAGAGCAATGATAACGTCGCCTTCTGCGATTGATTTTGTGTCAACGATTTTGTCTTTATCAACAACACCTACAGAGAAACCTGCAAGATCATATTCGTCGATGGGATAGAAGCCGGGCATTTCTGCTGTTTCACCGCCGATGAGTGATGCGCCTGACTGAACACAGCCTTCCGCAACACCTGCAACGATGTCTGCAATTCTTTCGGGAACATTCTTTCCGCATGCGATGTAGTCAAGGAAAAGAAGGGGCTTTGCGCCGCAGCAGATAATATCGTTAACACACATAGCAACACAGTCAATACCAACAGTGTCGTGCTTGTCCATAATGAATGCGAGCTTGAGCTTTGTGCCTACACCGTCTGTACCGCCAACGAGTACGGGCTTTGTGATACCTTCAAGGTCAAGGCTGAAAAGACCGCCGAAACCGCCGATGTCTGATACCTCATTACCTGTCATTGTTCTTGCGATGTGCTGTTTCATAAGTTCAACAGCTTTGTAGCCGGCGGTAATATCTACGCCTGCTTCTTTGTAACTTTCACTGAAACTTTTCATTGTTTGTTCCTCCTGTATTATGAATTTCAAGATTAAATTACTATTTTTAAATGCGAAAATCGGGGCGAAGAATCATCCTCGTCCCAATCTGCAATATTTACTTGTTATACTTTTCTTCGATAGCCTTATTCTTTTCAAGGACTGTTGCACTGCCCTTTGCTCTTGCAGCTTCGAGTTTTGCTTCAAGCTCCTTATCTTCGATTGCAAGCATCTGGATTGCAAGAAGAGCCGCATTTGCCGCACCGTTTACTGCAACTGTTGCAACGGGCATACCTGTGGGCATCATAACAGTTGAAAGAAGAGCATCCATACCGTCAAGATATTTTGCCGCAACGGGAATACCGATAACGGGAAGTGTTGTGTTTGCTGCAATTGCACCTGCAAGATGTGCTGCCATACCTGCTGCTGCGATTATTGCACCGAATCCGTTTGCTCTTGCATTTACGGAAAAATCTTTTGCCTCTGCGGGAGTTCTGTGTGCAGAATACACATGAACTTCAAAAGGTACACCGTATTCCTGGAGAGTGTTTATTGCTTTTTCAACAACAGGCAGATCTGAATCGCTGCCCATGATGACTGCTACTTTTTTCATTGTTACAAATCCTTTCTTCAATACCGAAATCTGCACTTTAATTGCACACTGCAAATTAAAAAAGGCAGTCCTCTTCTGCAGGACTGCCCAGACGGTCGGCATAACAAATTTTCTGCTCCCTGCGGTCAATTCCGCTTATCCGTCAGTCACAGAAACCTTGAATTGATTATATATTATTTAATATAAAAAGTCAACTAATAATAAAAAAAATATATAGACATTTATGCTATTATTTGTTACAATCAACAACAGAAAAAATCTTTTCCATATCTTTACTTTTCGTTTACTTCAGATTTGTATAAAAGGATTATCATTCTTTCATGAAAGGAATGAAAAACATGAAACATTTTGTAAAAACTATTTTACTTACAGCACTGATTCTCGGCATCGCCTGCGGAATAAAAGAATATACTCAAACAATTCAGACATCTTCCCCCGTTGTCTCGGAAAATGACAATTATGCTCAATTACATAAAACAATAAACAACTCTTTGCAGCCGTGGAATTTAGTGCTTGTAAACAGTTATAATAAAGCATCGTTTATGTCTTCACTGAGTCTTTATGAAACCGAAAACGGAGAAAAAGTTGATAAACGCATATACCCTTTTCTTGAAGAAATGCTCAATGATGCAAAAAATGCAGGATTTTCTCCCGAAATTGCATCAGGATACAGAACAAAAAAGCAACAGCAACAACTTCTTGACGAAAAAATAAAAGAATTTTCAGATAAAGGTCATTCCGCCGAAGAAGCAGAAAAAAGTGCTCTCAGATGGGTGGCATTGCCCGGATACAGCGAACATCACACAGGACTTGCCGTTGACATAAATTCCTTAACACAAGACAGCAGCGGACTTTACAACTGGCTTGAAAAAAACTGCTGTAAATACGGCTTTATTCTCAGATATCCCTCAACCGCAACGGAAATTACCGGCATTGAATATGAACCATGGCATTTCCGTTATGTGGGAAAGGATGCGGCTCAATACATTTACAATAACGGCATAACACTTGAAGAATATATTTTCACCGTACAACAAAGTACATAGGTCATCAACCTATGTACTTTTTATTTTAATTTCTGTTTGACCTTGAAATATTTCTGTGTTACAATTAACAAAAAAAATTAAGGATTGATTTCAATGAAATTGCTTATAGCATCCGACATACACGGTTCTGCGCATTACTGCAGACTGCTTATTGATGCATTCAGAAAAGAAAATGCCGACAAAATGCTGATTCTCGGGGACATTCTTTATCACGGTCCCAGAAATGACCTGCCGAAGGAATATGCACCCAAAGAAGTTATTGCAATGCTCAACCCATTGAAAGACAGACTTTTCTGCGTCAGAGGCAATTGCGATACAGAAGTTGACCAGATGGTTCTGGACTTCCCCGTTCTTGCGGATTACGCCGTTATTGCGCTTGATAACAAGCTGATTTACGCTACTCACGGTCACAAATACAACGAAGAAAATTTACCGCCTCTTTCACAGGGAGACATTCTTTTCTGCGGTCATACACATGTGCCGAAAATCAACAGACACGAAAATTACACATATCTGAATACAGGTTCTGTTTCAATTCCAAAAGAAAACAGCCCTCACAGTTACGTTATTTATGACAACGGAAAGCTTTTATGGAAAAACCTCGAAAACGGAGAGGTTTATATGGGAGCTGAGATTGGCTGACAAAACAGAATTTGTCGGATTAATTAACAATGTATAGTGTACAATTTGCAATTGTGCAGTTGTAACGATACAGGCGGTTTTTGCAAATCATTGTACATTGTAAATTGTAAATTGTCCATTGAAAGATCCCGATAAATTATTGTTTTTAAACCAATTGAATTTTGAAAATTTATATGTTAATATAGTTCTAAGAGAAAAAACACGGAGGTAGATTATGAATCCGAAAAAATATGTTCAGAAAAATGAACTGACAGCATTCTGCGTTGCAGGTCTCGGTCAGGGCATGATTTATGCTCTTATGTCAAGCTACATAAGCGACTACTATCTTAATGTTCTTCAGCTTACACCGATGTTTGTATTGTTACTTATGCTTTTTGCACGAGTATGGGACGCTATCAACGACCCTCTTATGGGGATAATCGTTGACAAGAGCAACATCAAAAGCGGAAAAATGATTCCTTTTATCCGTTTTGCGCTCATTCCCATTGCAATTGTTACAATACTCATGTATCTCAGTCCCTCTCTCGACAAAACTCAGCTGATGATTTACTCAGCAATCGTTTATGTCGCCTGGGGTATGCTTTACACTGTAGGTGACGTTTCATTCTGGGGACTTCCCAATGTTATGACACCTGATTCGGAAGAAAGAAGCTCCGTTATTTCGGTAAGCAAAATCTTCAACAGTATAGGTTCTGCAGTACCTGAAGTTCTCTTCCTTGTTGTGGGTCTTGTAATGGCAGCAATCGTAGAAAAATCTCCCGAACCGATGGATGCTCTTACAGTTCAGAAAAGAAAATATCTTATCATGGCAATTGTAACAGTAGGTCTCGGCACTATTCTTTATGCCCGTGCATGTTTCGGTGTCAAAGAAAGAGTCAAGATGCCCTCTCGTGTCCGTCAGCCCGGTGAACCCTCACAGCTCAAGCGTATTTTCAAGTGCAAACCCCTTGTACTTGTTCTTCTTATGGGTGTGCTTTCAAGCGGTCGTTACATGATAGGTGCCGCTGCAATTCACGTTGCACGTTACTCTTTCTACATAGGTCCCGAACTTTCAACTCTTGTAACTGAAGCTGAAAGAATTGCCGCTATTGAAGCAAGTATTTCAACAGTAAAGACAGTTTTCCAGATCAGTTCAATTGTAGGTCTCTTCGGTGCAACACTCTTCATGCCCAAACTTATGAAAAAGTTTGACTACAAAAAGCTCGTTATCGTTTCTTGTCTTGCAGGTTTTGTTGCAAGTATTGTTACAACAGTTGTGGGCTGGTTCACAATGAACCTTTATGCATGTATCCCCTTCATTATCATTTCTTGTATCCCTCTCGGTGTTATCAACACAGTATGTTTTGCAATGATCTGCGACTGTCTTGACTACATGGAACTCAAAACAGGTTTCCGAGATAATGCTCTCGGTGCCGCATGTCAGGGATTCATTAACAAAATCGGTAATGCTTTTGCAACATCAGGCATTGTTATAATGTACATGATAATCGGTCTCAAACCTGAACAGATGCTTTCATCAACAGCAGTTGTTGCGGCTACAGAACTGCCCGACAACCTCCGTTTTGCTATGTTCACTCTTGTATCAATCGTCCCCGGTATAAGCCTTCTTCTTTGCTCAATCCCCATGTTCTTCTATAAGATTGCAGGCAAAGAAAAAGAAAAAATCATTGCGGACCTTGCAGTAAAGAGACAGGACAGCGGAATCAGTATTGAAGAATAAGCTAAAATAAAATCAAGGCGATACTTCGTGAGAAGTATCGCCTTTCTGTTTTGCTTTTTTTACTTAACATAAATGGGATTTGTCCATGCTCTTCTGCCTTCTTTATCAATAACAACAGCTCTCACATAAACATAATCATCTCTGAGGTCTGCCTCTGCATGATCGGTATTTTCAAACTGTTTATTAGGATGTGCATCAGCATAGAACCAGATTTTTTCACATTCGCCTTCGGTATCAATGTATACCCTGTCATTTTCCACATAGAAATCCTTGATAACAGGACCGCATGAGGAGTAGAATTTACCTTCGCTGATTGCATTCAGAATTGATTTTACATCAGGTTCGGAATTAACCATTACCCAGCCTTTACCGTGATGATGCGGCTGATGTCCGTCGTCCACGGCAACGCCCCAGAGTTTGTGTCCCATACCGAGCATATCATCCCAGTAAAGAGCATTTGTGTCCATATAATTTTCGTCTGCACCACCGGAATTCCATATTTCCATTGCAAAGAATCCCTTGAGCTTATCGAAATATCTGGGAGGTGTACCGCTCCATTCGGGATGACAGTAAAAAGTTATATTGTTTTTTGCATGAACAATATCAAGATATTTCTGAAAATCTTCCTGAGTTTTTACATTTTCACAAACGAATTTTTCATCCTGAACAAAACCGTTTGTTTCATCATCGGGACCGAGACAAACTGTATGATAAGTTCTGAAACCGATTTCACGGTCAAAAGTTGCATCTATCTCCATTCCGGGAATGATTATTATTCCTGTTTCGGGAACATAATTTTTATAATTATACTGACGATGATCGGTTATAGCAAGGAAATCGTATCCGTTATCTGCATGAATTTTCATTGTCTCCTCAGGAGTGCACTCACCGTCAGAACGGGTTGTATGACAATGCAAAGCACCCTTGAGCAATTTGTTTTCACCTGTAAAAGCTGATTGTCTTATCATGATCAAATCTCCTTTTCTGAATTCAGACTTATATTATCACAATCCGATTGTTAAAGCAAGCATTAAAAAATCAATTATTCCCCTTGACAAAAATTTGCATTAATGCTATTATATTTAGGCATTCTTGCGAATGTATTGCAGATTAGTCGGAAGACCTGCCTCGGATGTCTCTGCCGTGTAAAATGTAAGAGATATATAATATGCGGATGTGGCGGAATTGGCAGCATCGAATTCGACCGCTCCCGGTGGGAGATGAAGGGAGAATGAGATGGCGTAGCGGTCAAAATTCTGTGAT
>JAZOUN010000148.1:0-9622 GCA_045658165.1 Acutalibacteraceae bacterium | reverse complement strand
CATTCGGAAGCATAGGACAGAATACGGTTATCAAAAACATAGAGTCTCCAAACGGTAATTTTTATGCTCAAGTTATTGATAGCGATCAAGGCGCTCTTGGCGGAGGAACTATTGTTGATGTATATGAAAAACGTGAAATTGATATTGTTGTTTTTAAGCTTAAAGATAAACCTCAAAGGGTGTATTCAGGAGAATGGAGAGAATATGAAAATATGCAGATTAGTTGGAAAGACGATGATTGTCTAATTGTGAATTCTGTTGAATATGAAATTAAATAACATGCTAAACAAGTACGAAATAGTTTGTAAAAGAAAATTTGTTACTATAATAACAAACTGTCGTTTGCCTTTTTTTAAGCTTTTGCTAATTGCTTGCTGAAAGGAGCCACTAAAACACGATGGTTTTATATGATTTTACATGAGATTCTAATAACACCGTAATTAATGACGAAGCAAGAAACAGTGGGATTTTTTTAGCTTGAATGGGAAAATAACACTATATGGCTCCCAAACTCCTAAGGGTTAGTTACAGGTTCGATTCCTGTTGGGGGTGCCATCTTTGGGTAACGAAAATCAAACCCAGCTAAAAACCCTTGAAATATCAAGGTTTTTTTAGTTTATGAGCAATTTTAAAGGTTGAGTTCTAATCAAACTTTTTTACGACTAACAGGACTCGAACCTAAGACATTTTAATATAATCACATATTTCTCACAGTATTCAATGTATGCAGATGATACTACTTGGCAAACTTCAGTTTGGTAAAGAAGATGCTCATGATAAAAACAGCTTGGTTAAATTAATTAATAATGTTGGATATTATACTCAAGCAATCGGAGCTTTTGTTTATTATACATGGAAATTTTCTGTGACATTTGAAACCACATAATAGGGGGCAAAGTTGTTGAAAAAAATTGTTATTCTTTTCTTAATCATTCTTAGCGTTGGGCTATTTGTTATTATACAGGCAGATGTTAAAGATAACAGAGATACAACAACAGAAAACAGTATGCTGATAAAAATTGATGATAATTATTTCATAGAAAAAGGCAATTCTGTTAAGCATAATCTTTTTTTCAGTGAGAGTAATTCTGAAACATCGGATTATAATGCGGAATCAATTCGCTTGTTTGTGGAAAGAGACAAGTATATAATTAAATACGCATTTAATGAAAATTATATAGCTTATCATTTGAACGAACTGGATTCGGCTATTAATGATTCTGCATTATATGTCCGCACAATAAGTGCTACTGAATATAGTGTTATTGATGATCAGTTTGTTATATACGATATTGAAAAACACACGAAAACAGAATTTAAGAATCAGGATAGTTTTATTAGTTATTGCAATGCGAATTCACTGACTTTATCCGATTGGATTTTTGTAAGCGGTATTGAATATGATGATATAGTGTTATCAGAAAAATGCTTATTAAAAATGAGTAAAAGCATGTCAGTTCATGATCAGTTTATATATAACAATAAAGTTTTACTGGAAGGTTATATTTCAGATTATGAAGTAATGGATAATGTTGTAAAATTTAGAATAAGAGTTCCTCATAAAAGCTTTCTTGAATTTCCAAAAACATCAAATTCTGCTTTGAATATAGGGAATGATGTTGTCGGAAAATATATGAGCGGTTTGGTTCTGTTTTTTCCGTTGTTCGATGAAATATATTTTGATGAAGTTATAACCGTAAATTTGTTGACAGGTGCAGTGGAATGATATTGATAAATTGCCTAAAGGTAAATTCAAATGTATTGATGTGCCTAATAAAGCATTTCAAAAATTTGAATCCGGGGGCAAATAAGAGTGTGTTGTGTTAATTAATGGATTAGCGAGCCTTAAAAGTGTAGTTTGATTTTCGTTACATAAACACAAAAAAAGACGAAGCAACTGCTTCGTCTTTTTTTATCTTACTGTTATTGAAATATTTTTTGTAACAATATTATTCGCAGTTACGGAATAATCGTATGTGCCGATGCTGTCAGGGATGAAATTCAGATACCATACGCGGATTTCATTTCCGTTTTCTGTGCGTATTTCTGATTTTTCTTCTGTCAGTTCAACGGGAACACCGTTTTTGCAGACAGTGAGAATTTCTGTCCGGGAAGATGTTACAATCACAAGTCCAGCTTTTTTACCAAGCGGTGTTATTTTACTTATTTTATTTATGCTTGAAATTTCCACATCGGGGAAAAACGCCTTGACAGGAGTTGTAACAGCAGGGAATTCGGGAGATTCGGAACAAGAATTGAATCCGGGAAAATAACCGAATGTGTCACGGATTTTTTCAAAGTCTTTGAACGCCAATGTGTTGTTTATGTCAGAATTCCACATTTTTATTGTGTTGGACCACATTCTGTTGAAAAGACTGTAAAAATAGTCGCTTGTGCCGGTGTTGTCTTTAACTCCGTTCCATACTTCAGCTTCGGTATTGAGGGATGCGTAATCGTTCCATATAAGGAAGTATGCTCCGCCGAGGTTTTCTGACGGTACATCTTCCGCATTTTCCGAGTATTTACCTTTAACACTTATATCTGCCGGATACCATTTGTTATATATATCGGCTTCGTTGCTGCCGTAAAAATTCCAGTTGTAGTTTTCGGGATTTCTTGCGTCCATATTCGGATATTTTGTAGTTGTTGCGGCAACTCTTAAAACATAATAACAATTGGTTTTTATGCAGTTATAAACTGTACGTCCTCCGTCGCCCCATTTATTTTCATTGCCGTTATCGGTTGACCAGAAGAATTTTACAGGCCATATGGCAGCATTGTGTTTTCCCGAAGAAATATTGAAATCTGACGTCCAGTACATAATTTCAATATTTTTATCAAATTTGTAAACAGCTTTTGAGTCACTGCCTTTATTGTATGTTGTTGAACCGATGAAATCATTGAATAAACGGCAGGTGTATCCTTTTTCGTTAAGCATTCTGTTAAGATCGTTTATATATCCGGGAAATGCCTCATATGACCATATAACATCACTTTTTGAAAGATTGACTTCGTCTGCGCCTATTGAAAAATCTGAGGAATCCGAATATTCTTTAAAAAAGTCTGCAATATCTTCATAAAGAGCAAAAACGAAAGCTTTTGCCATTGTACCGTCGGTTATGTCGATTGTTGAGTAATATGGCCATGTGGGGGAGCTGTCGCCTTTTTTGTTTGTATAATTAATGCATCCCAATGTGGAAGATGCTTTGTAAGTTTTCCCGTCATATGTGAAGCTGTACATCTTATCTGATTTATAATTCTGTTCAAACTTCCATGTTATATAGTCCATATGTGAAGGACTGTCAAAAGAGGGAATAACATCAATATGATATTCTTTTGCAACAGAAAGAATGTCAACAAGCTCTGCTGTTGTAAGGTATTTGTTGGCATCGGGATCATTTCTGTATGGATCTTTTACCCAGGACTGGACATGACTTCCGCACAGCCAGCTGAAATCATTTTCGGGATGATAGGGTATTCCGTCACCGTTTGCATCTTTATAATATGCAGGATCCCAGAAGTCTGCTCTGAAACCGCCGTCTTCCGAAAAATGCAGTTCGAGTGTATTGTATCCCATCCATGATATCTGTCTTATAAAGTTTTTGATCCATTCGCTTGTGAAGTATTTTCTGCCTGTATCAAGCATTACAACACGCTGTTTTGTGTCGGGAGCGTCAGTTATTTCAAATCCGCTGATTGTTGTGCTGTTTTTCAGACATTTCATAAGCGTATTTGCTGCATAAATCAGTCCTTCGCAATCACTTGCTGTTATAACTGCAGTTTCTGTTACGTTCAGGTTATAACCTTCTTTGGGAATTGATGATTCAGTATCAATCTTAAGAACGATATCTCCTTTTTTTGCGTAATTTTCAGGTCCCCATACAATTACAGGCACAGCATTGCCGAATACGGGAAATGTACCCAGTTGTTTCTGAATGAGCTGAATTGTCTGCAAAAAATCTCCGTCGGGAGAATCGTCTGAAACGGCAAATAAACGGCTGTCTGCAGAAAAAGTGAAACTTGCCGAATTTTTTGCAGTAAAAGAGTCTGTCAGCAGTCCGACATCGTTGGCATTATATGCCGAACCGAAAACGGAAAAACTGCCGATTATTGATATTATAAGAATAACCGCAGTAAAACGGAAAATTTTTGATTTCATGATTTATACATCCTTAATCAGATTGTGTCATTTTTGCTGAGAATCTTCTGAAAGAAATTGGCTAATTTTTGAAGAAAAGCTTTGATTGAATCAAAAAAATCTGAGAAAAAAGAATTACTTTCCTGATTTTCTCTGTCAGAAGAAATGTCAGACTGCATCTGGTATGTCAATGCGTTGAAATTTGCATGGTTATACGCATTCGCAACAGAATTATCACTGTTCATTAATGTTCCGTCTTTGTAATAGAGGTCTTTGTTTGCTCCTTTTATGTTCACAAATTCCAGACCGTCAAGTTTGATCTGCGTGAATGCTGCCATACCATCGGTGACTCTTATCACAATCTGATACGCATTTTTATCAGCGTCATAAAAGCAGTCTTTGTAATCAACGGAATAGGTGAGTTCTGAGGATGCTGAGTTGTGTGTGAATAGATTTATCCATTCAAAAACCGAATTGTTAAAGCTTCCGTAACTTACGGTGTAGTCAATATCAGGAGCAGAGTCTTCAATGCCGGCAAAAAACATTGCTTCATCTATACCTCTGAATGAAACAGATAACGTGTGTTGATCTGCCTGTGTTTCTTTTACATAAAAGATAAGTGCAGTGTTGTCATAAGTACCTGTCATGCATATTTCGTTATCGTCATTGATTCGTATATAATCATCAATGTTTTCTGTTATATTATGACTGAAACTCAGTTCGGAACCGGCAGAAACCTCTTTTCTGTTCCAGTTTGAGTCAGCCGTGTATACACTTATGCCGTCTGTTGAATTGTATTGTGCAACGGCAATGTTACCGTTTATAATTTCATTGCAGATATTGTCCGTTTTTCTGTTTATGTCTGTTATGCAGTTGACAGCGGCAGATACCAGTACGTGAATAACGGGAATGGTAATAAGAATTGTCAGAATAAAAATCAACAACCGTTTGCGAATTGATGTTTTTTTCATTTCCTCAGCCTCGTATATAAAATTTAAAGTGTTTGTTTTTACAAAAATATTATATAATAGGATAAAGGCTGTGTCAATAAAATTCCCTTATTGAAAATCCAGGAAGCAGATAAGAAAAACGACATTCACGAAGAATGTCGTTTTTTTGAACTGTTAATTGTAATAAAAGAATTTGTAAAAGTACGGATAGGCATTCAGAAACTGTTGCAGGTTTGTTCTGGTTGATGATCCCGGATCGTTGATTCTGAATGAAGATGCGGAAAGAACATCTCCTCCCGAAAATCCTGTTATAACAACCCAATGCTGACCTCCGTAGGAATTTTTTGCACCTAAAAGAACGGGTCTGCCGGCTTTAAGTTGGTTGTATATTTCATTAAGATAGCCTGAAGCAGATGTGACTGCTGTATAATCAGACGGCCAGTAAAGAAGACCTGTGGAGGAATAATTCAGTTTTTTGGACATGGCATCGGGATATATGTTTTTTCCCGAACGGTAGGATTCAATCATTGCAACACCTGTTGTGGCACAGCCGATTTTTGCAATTGTCTGTCCCGAATTGCCAATGATTACATTTGCCCAACGTTTGTCTGTCTGTTTAAAATCGGTAACATTCAGTAAAATTGCTGAATATGACGCATCCGACAGATACTGAGAACTTACATAGCCTGTTTTTGTTCCGTGATAAAGAATACGGTGCCAGCTGCCTGATGTTGAAAGTATCACAACGATTTCACCCTTTGAAAGAGAATCAATTCTTGCTGATGAAAGACTTGCACCGCTTCGAACATTAAGACTGCCCGATGTAATTTTAACTGAAGCAGTTTTTTCACTTACGGGAGTTATATAATCTGCGTGGCAGTATCCGTATTTTCCTTTTTCATACTCAACACGCCACCATGAGCCGGATTGCGATATGAGTGTTATATGTTTGTTTTTTGCAACTGTTGTAATAACGGCAGAAGATGTGGAATTTCCTGAGCGTATATTAAGATTCCCGCTTGTAACCGCAACAATTCCTGCTTTTGAATCCGAATAAGCTGCTTTTGTGTTTATCGGCAACAAGAGAATTCCTGTAAGAATAATCAATAATAGTGATGATAATATTTTTTTCATGCTGTTTTACCTCGTTTCTTTCACCGCGGTTTCTTGCATATATGCAAGCACATTATAACACAGTTCAGGTAAAACAGTGAATAGGCCAAATGTTGTAAAAATAAGAATCTGCTTCGTAATGAAACAGATTCTTAAATTTTGTTTATTCTGTTTTCTTTTTTCTGTCAAGTCTTACAATTCCTATAATGATTGAACCGAGGCTGAGTACTTCGCAGATTATTGCGCCTACGGAGAAATTGGCTATGTTATAAATAAGCCATACGGGGGAACTGATAAGACCGAATTTTCTGATTGCAGCAGCATCTGTAAGACGATAGCTCAGTGTTGTTGCAATCATTCCTATAACAGGTAAGAATTCAAGAATCAGATTCACTGCAGACGGTTCTTTGTCAAGTACGGTGAATGTCAGAATGTAAGATGTCAGATAAACTGCGGTAAAACCGACAAACCAGGCAATATGGTCTGCTCTGAGCTTTTCTTTGTTTATAAATATAACAGCTCTTATTGCACCTATAAGGTTCATCAGACCGCCTACTGTTGCGCCGAGCATAAGGAAATTGATTGTAAATAAAGTTGTGCCGAAAAGCTGAAAAAATATTGCACCTTTTCTTGTTTTCTGCTGATAAGAAAGCAGATTGAATATCATTGCCAGAATGCCGGCAGCTTGTGCGATCAGTTCTGTTTTTGTCATTAATATACCTTATTTTACAGCGTTTTCAAGTATTATGTTAGCACCGAGAGAAACTCTTGCGCTGTCAGCGCAGTAAAGGGGATATTTGTGATCACCGAATTTTTCATTGAATGAGTGCATGTAAGTAACAACTCTGTCCTTATCGTTCATTTTTGCAGCAGCGATAACAACAGAACCCCAGCAGAACTCACTGTTGAAATTAAGATGTTCCCAATCGTGGTTCTCACAGAACTTTGCATAGAGGTTCTTTGCTCTCTTAGTTTCGGGAGAGATTACACCGCAGCTGATTGCAAAGAGCTGAGATGTTGCACTGGGATAGAAAGATGACCATGTGAAATTTGAAGCAACTGTACCTGTTGCGTTGAGAGCAGTTTCATAATGACCGTCGTAGTGATTCCACATTTTTCTTTCGATTGCATTGCCTACATCTTCTGCTGTATCTTTGCATTTGTCAAGAGTCTTTTTGTATGAGTTATCCTGAGGATAAATGATTGTTTCGAAAAGTTCGGTAGCTGCAACAGCACCTTCATAAACTTCGCTGTTATCCATAAGGAATTTGATTTTATAGTCGGGACATGCAAAAGCAAGACCGTTGTTCATTGTTGCTGTCATTGCATTTACAACACGTGCAATTTCAGCTCTTTTTGAGAATATGTATTCAGTGTCGCCTGTTTTCTGCTGATATTTGTTGAGCAGTGTAAGGAAAATAGCTGCATAAGAGTCACTTGAGTCATATTTTCTTGAATGCATTTTTTCACCTGTAACAACACCGTCTTTAACAGTGATTACATGGTCATATATTGTACCGTCAATACCTGCGTAGTCAGTTTTTGATGTATTGAGGTGAGCGAAGTGCCACTCAAGGTATTCTTTTACATCTTCTGCATAAAGTTCAGCTTTGTCAAGCAGTGCAAGACCTGCATAGCTTGAGAAATAAGGGTTGACTGTAAGATCTGCATTTGCATTGTAAGTCATGGGGATTGCACCGTTGTCGAGCTGAAGTGAAGCAATCCATGCTGTTTCTGTGTCTACAGCTGCTGTGAGAACAGCTCTTTCTTCCTCTGTAAGCACAACATCGGGAAGGGGAGATTCTTCAAGATCCGCACTTTTGAAAGGAATGCCGAAAAATGCTAAAAATGAGTAATATAACGCCATGAAAAAAGAAATAATAGATGTCATAAAAATCCTCCTTAAAATCTGTACACATTAATTATATCATTTTGATAATTAATGTCAAGATTTGAAGGAGGATAAAAAAAATATATCAGCCGTGTTTTTTATAAAAAATACAGAACCCGACACCTGCAAGCAATATAAGTGTGCTTACAATAATCATAATGCCTGATGAAGATGATGTTTTCGGATAGCCCTGAGCTGCGGTCTGCATTTTGTCAAAACCGTTTCCGTCAGCAGGCTGTTGCGGAAATCTGTTTGTCTGATTGTTTCCGGACGGGAAATCTCCTGAGGAGGTGTCATACCTTCAGGCATTTGCGGAAAGTCTGAATTGCCGTTATCAGGGATGACGGTTGTTGTTTCTTCATTATTGGTATCAGGTTTTGTTGTTGCCTGTGTTGTTATTTCGTTTGTAAGGGAGTTCTCATTGTCCATGAATGCATTTATATCGAAATCTTTACCGTTGCCTCGACCGCCGCCCATATTCATGCTGTCAGGTTTGTAAAGTTCACCGTAATCTTTACCGTAATTACGCTGTAAGAAAGATTCTTCTACGCCCTCAACTGCAAGATAAAGTCCCCAGTCTTCACCGTTGACTGTAATATAAGCATAACTGCAAAGAGGTGCCGCAACTCCCATTTTGTTCATCATCTGATAGGTAAGATAGTCTTTCATATAAGTGTTGTCCTGAATTATATTATTCAGAACAAGCTTATCAAGCCCTTTGTAAGTGTTTGAACTGTCATAATGGTCAAATTCAATCTTGAAACTGTAACGGTTATTGCCGTAGGAATCAACAGAGCTTAAAGAAGTGTTTCCTTTGCCTCTGACGGCAACATTTTTGTAGGCTTCATTATCAATCACAACAGAGCAGTTATAGTACTCTTCACTTCTGCAGTTCTGAAGAAATTCATCCCAGTTATCCATGACAATATCAATGGTATGAACTTTTGAATTATCAAAAATTGCATTTTCATATCCCATTACGGTTGAAGCTTTTTGTATGCCGAATTTTTCGGCATTTACAAAAAGTACGCAGACAATCAAGGTCAGAGCGAGAACAACACAGCAAATTTTATCAAAATGTTTATGTGTTGACATAGTTCTTCACCTTATCCCATGAATTCACCGTTATAGCTTACAAGTACTGCGTTATTTACACCCGGCATATCAGAAAGAGTGTTTATGAAATCAGTGTTTTCGTTGTTGAGTCTGATTTCAAAATTGAGTTCAATAAGACCTTTCTGCACTGATTTGCTTTTGATTACACATTTCTGAACATTGTGTTTAATGAAATCAACAGCATTCTTTTCTGAAGCGGAATCAGCACAAGAAAGAACGATGATATAGGGATTGCAATGTGATTTTTTGTTTACGAAAACAAGCAGAATCACACCGATGATAACGCTTCCGATAACTGCAAGAGGAATCATGCCTGCTGCAAGAACAATACCCACAGCGATTGCCCAGAATAAAAAGGCAATATCAAGAGGCTCTTTTATTGCTGTACGGAATCGTACAATTGAGAGTGCACCG
>JAZOUN010000147.1:0-5144 GCA_045658165.1 Acutalibacteraceae bacterium | reverse complement strand
TTAATAAAGGCAAGGATGTATTGAAAATTGCATTTATGTTATCAGCAAAGAAATCAAGATACTTGAAAACTGCAAGGCTTCCAATATTAAGAGTCAATGCTACTGCAAATGTCAACTTTCGCAAAGCTGAATTTATTTTCTTAGATAATAATAAATTGCTGAATAAATAATTCAGTAATATTGAAGAAATAATTATGAGAAGATAACTCCAGTTAAAATACCCATAAAAATACAAAGACGCACCGGTAAGAAATATCTTAGAGGCTTTATATTGTTTAAAATGATTCAATCCGAAATATCCAAGAATAACTATCGGGAAGAACAAAAATACAAAAATATAAGAATTAAATAACATTTTTACACCTGCATTGAATTTTTTATCTTTATTATAGTATAAAAAAAGACATGTTTCAACTATTTGATGTAAAAACAATATAGATGTCTGTACATATGTAAAAATTAATATACCCGTTTACATACATCCGCATTTTTTGTATAATAAAAACAGATTTATCGCAGAGGGGATTGTATATGAGAACAGTTGAATACAAAACAGACCTGTGCATTATCGGAGGCGGAATGGCAGGGCTTTGTTGTGCAATAGCATCGGCACGGCACGGAATAAAAGTTGTGCTGATTCACGACCGTAGTGTTCTCGGAGGCAATGCATCAAGTGAAATCCGTATGTGGATAGGCGGCTGTCACGGTAAGGATAACCGTGAGGGCGGACTAATTGAGGAAATTATGCTTGAAAACTTTTATCAGAATCCGTCGCTGAAATATCCTCTTTGGGACAGCGTCCTTTATCAGAAAGCAATGGCAGAAGAGAATCTTACACTTCTTCTTAACTCAAGTTGTTTTGAATGCACCATGAACGGGAATGAAATTGCAAGTGTCAGGGCATGGCAGTCCAATGTGGAAACCTTTCATGTTGTGACTGCATTGTATTTTGCCGATTGCTCCGGTGATTCTGTGCTTTCCACACTCTCGGGAGCTGAGTTTATGTACGGCAGGGAATCAAAAAGTGATTTTGACGAAACAATTCCGCCCGACACTGCAGATAAAAAAACAATGGGTATGAGTTGTCTTTTTCAGATAAGAGAAACAGAGAATCCGATTCCCTTTACAGTACCTGATTGGGCATATAAATATGTATCTGACGATGATTTGCCATTTAAAGACCACAACAGGGATAATAACTTCTGGTGGATTGAAATCGGTGGTGAATGGGACTGCATACATGAACCTGACAGATGCAGTGAGGAATTGCTAAAAATCTGCTACGGTGTGTGGGACCATATGAAAAATCACGGAGACCACGGGGTTGACAACTGGGAGCTTGAATGGATAGTTTTTCTGCCGGGAAAACGTGAAAGCAGGCGTTATGTGGTCAAGTATATCGTAACGCAGAATGATGTTGAATCGGAAGGCAGATTCTATGATATTGTTGCCTATGCAGGCTGGAGCATGGATGATCATTTCCCTGAAGGATTTTATTACAAAAAAGGATATCCCACTATTTTTCATCCGGCACCCACACCATGGGGATTGCCTTTGCGATGTATGATTTCAAAAAATATCAAAAACCTTTGTTTCGCAGGACGAAACATAAGTGTCACCCATGCGGCACTGAGTTCATCAAGAGTTATGACAACCTGTTCAATATTAGGACAAACACTCGGAACTGCCGTTGCATAGACAATAAGTGATAATGTAAGTCTTGAAAATGTTGATATAAAGAAACTTCAGCAGACTCTGATGAGAGATGATTGCTACATCCCGTGGCACAAAAGAGAATTGTCAGAACTTACAAAAAGTGCTGAATGCTCTGCAGAAATTGTTCGCAACGGGGCTGACAGGGGAGAAGAAAATCTCTGGACAGGCAAAGAGAATGATGTTATAGAATACAATTTTGATGCTGACACAAAAATCAGTGCTGTGAGACTTGTTTTTGACAGCGACCTTAATCGTAAATATCATAATATGTCCTGTAATTATCCTCTTTTACAGACAAAATTTAAATTGCCTTCAACTTTGATCAGGGAATACAAGATTCAGGGTGTTTCAGAAAACGGTGATACTGAGGAAATTCACATTCTCAATAATCATCAGCGGTTTGTAAAACATTCGGTTGACTGGTGTGTTAAAACTGTCCGTTTTGTTCCTGTTTCAACTTCAGGTGTCAAAGATTTCCGGTTGTTCTGTTTTGAGATTGAATAGGTTGTTTGTATCTTCGTTTATTTTAACAAAAATTATATATAAAGCTTGTTGTATAATTACATTGAGTTTTTATTACTAATTTGGTAAAATGTTCATATCATCATAAAAGGAGAAATTGTTATGAAATTAAAAAGAGTAATAAGCGTTATTCTTGCACTTGTTATGTTGTTGCCTGTAACTGCATTTGCGGCAGAAACAGAAACATCTGCATATGTTCCCGATTACGATACCGAAACACCCGTTATTATTGTTCACGGTATGAGCCAGAACAATACATATCTTGTTGACGAAAACGGTGAATGGGTTCCTGATGAAACAGGCTATGTTACAGGCTGGCCTCTTGAAATCGACGTTATGCCTCTTGTCAAGAGAGCGCTTCCCAATATGCTTGCTTCTATCGTTACAAGACGTGATGTAGGACTTACAGAAGCTATGTATGAAGGCACATATGATGCTCTCAGTCTTATTGAAAAAGACAATAACGGTAATTACATCAATAATATTGAAGTTCCTTGTTATGAAATGCCCATGAGCGAGCTTCCCGACGATGTAAGAGAAGAATATTTCACATTCCTTCCCATTCAGGAGCTGTGTGAAATCGTTGGTGCTGATGACGTTTACTACTTCGGCTACGATTCACTCGGAAGCGTTCAGTATGAAACAGAAAAGCTTCATCATTACATCCACGATGTTGTACTTCCTAATTCACCTAACGGTAAGGTAAAAATCTGCCCCATAAGCCTTGGCGGTACAATCGCTATCAACTATCTTGAATCATATCCTGAGGATTATGAGCTTATCAAGAAGATGGTTTTCGTTATCCCTGCTATTGACGGTTCGGATATCATCGGTGACCTTTTTACAGGCAACCTCAGTGTTTTTTATGATGACAAGACTCTTTACGAAGACCTTCTTGTAACTCTTCTCGGAGAAACACCTCTCGCATACCTTCTTAATATCGTTCTCCGCATACTTCCCGATGATGTTCTTAAATCAGCACTCGGTGGTCTTGCAAACGGTCTTGTTGATATCGCAGCACTCCGTACAACAACAATCTGGGCACTTTGTCCTACTGCTTACTATGAGGAAGCAAGAGCAATGTGGCTTGAAGGTAATGAGGAGCTTGCAGGTATTCTTGCAGAGGTTGACTCATTTATGAATGCAAGAGCAAACTTTGAGGAAAACCTTTTCGAGCTTCGTGATACAGGCTGTGAAATCTTCAACCTTGCTTGCTATGATATGAATCTCTTCCCCCTTTGTAAGGAATACAGAACAAAGAATGCTGACCGTGTTATCCACGCAGAATCTCCCGCAATGGGCGCAACATTTGCAGATCTCGGCACAACTCTCGGCGAAGGCTATGAGGCTGTCGGCACATATTGTAACGATCCCTCTCATAACCACCTTTCACCCGACGGTGTTGTAGATGCTACAACAGGTCTTCTTCCCTGTACAACATGGTACTTCAAGGCACAGGCTCACGAACAGCTTCCCGAAAATGACGTCGCTCTCGGTCTTGCTATCAGAGCTATGGCTGATAACAATATGCATGACGTTTATTCAAATCCTGCATATCCTCAGTTCAACGAAGGCAGACTTACATACAATGCAAGAAACAATATCATCGCTTGGAATGCTGCTGACAAGAGCGGTATCAGCGCTGAAAAGACAGCTGCTGTAGAAGCAGGTGTTGCAAAGATTGAAGCACTTCTCGGCGAAACAATCGTTGATCAGGCTGCATGGAATGCTGCAGATGCAGAGCTTGAAGCTGCACTTGTTGCTGCAGGTGTAATTGAAGATGAAGCTCCCGATGCTTTTACAAAGGCGCTTACATCAGCTCTTAAAAAGATTAATCAGGGTATAAACAAAATATACGCATAAAACAAAAGCCTCCGGAAAAAACCGGAGGCTGAATTTTTTATATAAATTATGAAATGTTGTCAATAAAAGCGCTGTCAATATCTGATATCTGTACCTATAAATCCTACATTCATAAAATCAGACGGATTTGTGCGGATTATATAGTCGATGTAAGAATCAATCAGTTTTGCAGTGAAAATATATCCCATGGGGTTCATGTGACCGTGCAGGAAATATCTGTTTCTGAATTCATCGTCATATACGGGACCGTATTCATAGAGATTTATTACATATGAATTGTCAAAATGTTCAGCAAGGGCATATAAAGCATTTATCATGCCCTGAGTTTTGGAATTATCCCGATTGTTGCCCTCATTGGGGAATGTAACAAAGAAGAATTTTGCATCGGGGCTGATTTCTTTGTATTTTCTTATGATTTCGGCATAGTAGCTTATAAAAGGGCGTTCACCGTCGGGGTGGGTTGCTGTTATATCCTCGGCAGAGCCGATTTTCATGTTCTGATTGTAAATATCATTTACACCCAGGGCTATAACATAAGCCTGACAGGCTTTTTCCTTATCCCAGAAACCTTTTTCTTCGGCAAAACTGTCAAGATACCATTTTGCGGTCATTCCTCCGCAGGAAAAGTTGTAGGCAAGCAAACCGTTGTTTCTGGCTATGTATTGTCCCCATGAATAATCATATAAATCGTGATATCCGCGGTTTCCGTTGCAGTCTACAGTTTCAAATTCGCCTGAAGAAAGACTGTCGCCTATAAAAGCCATGGTTCTGAAAATTGAAGTGTTGCTGTAACTGCCTACGAAGGAATCTAACGGTTTTTCATTAATCATAAATGCCACTCCCGAATAGTATTTTTTATTATTATACTTCTTAGTAAAACTTTTTGCAACAAAAATCCCCTTGGATTTCTCCAAGGGGAAATTTTTATTGTATTATGCTATTTCAGAGAAATTAGCCCTTGATAGCTGCCTGAGCTGCTGCAAGTCTTGCGATGGGTACTCTGAAGGGTGAGCAAGAAACGTAGTTGAGGCCGATCTGGTGGC
>JAZOUN010000146.1:0-16713 GCA_045658165.1 Acutalibacteraceae bacterium | reverse complement strand
GTTAACGATGCTCCCTCAATCAAGAGTGCTGACATCGGTGTCGGCATGGGTATTACAGGCACAGACGTTACAAAGAACGTTGCTGATATGGTTCTTGCTGACGATAACTTTGCTACAATCGTTTCTGCTGTGGGTGAAGGCAGAAGAATTTATGACAACATCCGTAAGGCTATTCAGTTCCTTCTCGGCTCAAACCTTTCAGAAGTTCTCTCAATCTTCTTTGCTACACTTCTCGGCTTCACAATTCTTGAAGCTCCTCACCTTCTCTGGATCAACCTTGTTACAGACTGTTTCCCTGCTCTTGCACTCGGTGTTGAAAAACCCGAAAGCAACATTATGAAGAGAAAGCCCAGAAGCACAAAAGACGGTATTTTCTCAGGCGGTCTCGGCATTGATGTTCTCTATCAGGGTACTCTTGTAACACTTCTTACAATGGCTGCATACTTTGTTGGTGTAAACAGTGCAAACGGTTTCAACTGGGATCTTTCAACATGGACATTCACAAACATTGCACTCGGTACAGAAGCAGGGCATCTCGGAACAACAATGGCATTCCTTACAATGTCAATGTGTGAAATCTTCCATTCACTCAATATGCGTTCACAGAGAGGTTCAATCTTTGCAATAGCATTCAAAGGAAGTCACAATCTTCTCCTCTACGGTTCAATGATTGCGACTCTCCTTCTCACAACTGCTGTTATTGAAATTCCTTTCCTTGCAGCTGCATTTGATTTCTCACACCTTGATATTGCTCATTACGGCATTGCAATCGGTCTTGCATTCCTTATTATCCCGATTGTTGAAATCATCAAAGCCGTTCAGAGAGCTGCATCAAAAAATAAAGCATAAATCAAAATATACTCAAAAGACACATTCTTCGGAATGTGTCTTTTTTATCATAAATTGAGTTTTTCAAGCAGCTCTTGAATTGTTTTCAAGAAATGATTTATTGCATTCTTAAGCTGCAGAGGTTATTATTAGTTCAGACCGGTCAAAAAACTTTCTGAGGTGACAACATGACAATTTATCTTGGTGAAAATATAAAAAGGCTCAGGCGTGAAAGAAAGCTCACTCAGGAGGCTCTTGCAGAGCATCTGGGAGTAACCTTCCAGAGTGTAAGCAACTGGGAGCGTGGTGGAAGCTACCCTGACATAACAATGTTACCAGAAATTGCACAATTTTTCAGAGTAAGTACAGATGATCTTCTGGGGATGGGCAAAGCTCAGGCACAGGAAAAGATAAACGGATATATTGAGCTTTATGAAAATCTTCGCTTTAAAGATACTTCTTCAGTATTTGAAAAATTCACTCATGCAATAAAGGAATTCCCCACTGATTTCAGCATCGGTGTAAGGTATATGGAGCTTCTTATGTGTGAAAAAACCACTGACAACAACGCATTGCTCGAAAGAGTTTCAAAGGAGCTGTCTGTGATTTACGATAATATTCAGAATCACTGCACTGATGACAGTATAAGAATGTGGGCAAAACGACTTATGTGTCAGCATCTGCACACAAAAGCTCATTATACCGACAACAATGAATACCAGCTTGAAGCTGAGAAAATTCTCTCTGAAATGCCTGACATGATCAATACTAAAGATTATCTTTCAACAATGCTGATTTCTGACAAGCAAAAGCATTATGAAGCCTGCGGAAATGCGATTGAAAACAATCTGTTTCTGCTTCTGAATGCAGTTTCTCATCACTGCGTTTATGATGACAACTTCTCTGCCGGATATAAGATTGAAGCAATCCACAAAATGATTAATATATGCAATATTATATACACCGACGGAAATTACGGAAAATGCTGGCAGAATATGACATATAACTACGGTCATCTTGTATATTTATATTTCTCACAAGGTGATACAGAGAATGCGCTGAAAAGTCTCAGGCTTTGTGCTGAAACTGCACTGAAATATGACAATATGTCGGAGAAAACCGAAAGAACATCTCAGTTTTTTGAAAACACTCAATACTGCAAAAAGCCCCGTGGAAAAACAATGTGTCAGAGAATGAAATTCCTGATAACAGAAAAATATCCCCTTTCAGATGAATTCAAATGCACTAATGAATTCACTGAAATATTCCGTATTTTAGAAGAATGAACATAAAAAAAGAAGTCACTCAGTGAGTGACTTCTTATGCTTTTAACCAACTTATCAGTATTCTCTGATAACAAGATCTGCATATATCGGGTAATGGTCTGAAACAAATTTACCGTCTATACCTGCTGTTACAACTCTGTATGTAGTAACACCGAAATTGTTGTTTATCATTACATAGTCGAGAATTCTGCCTTCATTTGCTGCAGGGTCAAGATCATGGAATGTAAGATAATCCATAGTATCGGGAGCTATTTTCTTTGTATCCCAGAGAATTTCAGATTCAGCCATCATCTTATATGCCTCATGACCTTCTGTTATGTTCATATCAGCAGTGAAAACAACAGGAATAGACTCGTACATTTCAGCTTTTTCAAGAATCATTTCAACACTTTTCTTTCTTGCTTCTTCACCCTTATGGTCAAAATGAGCGTTGATATGCATGTACATAGCACCTGTTTCTTTATTCTCAAGGATTACCCATGTACAGATTCTGTTCATACTTGCATCCCAGCCGACAGAAGGTGTCTCAGGTGTTTCTGACAGCCAGAATGTATCTGAATCATAAACTTCATATATATTTTTATTATAGAAAACAGCGGAAAATTCACCTGATTTTTTTCCGTTTGCTCTGCCTACGCCTACATAGTCATATGTATCTTTAAGCTTGTTTTTAAGGTAACGCATCCATGTGGGAGTTGCTTCCTGTACACCGAATGAATCCGGCATACCTTTTTCTATAGTACCGATGACTTCATCATTTCGTGTACTTCTTTTTATTATACCGAGTCCTGTGCATCTAACATTAAAACTCATTACACGGATAGAACCCTCTGCTTTTTCACTGAAATCCGCAACCTGTGCAGGGGGATTTTTTTCACTTATTTTTGCATGAGCAACGTTGCTGATTATGGGATATACAACACCGGTGAGTAAAATAACTGCTGCTGCAATTGATGCAATAACAATTACCCATTTCTTTTTCAAAAGCATTATTTATTCTCCTTTACATGTGAGATTATTTAACTGAAATATCTGCGTAAACGGGGAAATGATCTGAAACATAGTTACCGTCTGAACCGACAGTTACAACCTTATAAACATCTGCATCGAATTTATCATTCACCATAACAAAATCAATGACGGAATTCTTCATAAACAGTGGCTTTCTGTCATGGTAAGTAAGGTAATCCATTGTGTTTTCTGCAAGATATTTTGTATCATAGAGAATACCGTCTTCAAGAAGACCATTGTAATATTCAGAACCTTCTGCAAAATTCATATCTGCAGTGTAAACAACGGGAAGATATGAAAGTTCTTCGGCTTTTTCATTGATAAGACGGCTACTGTTATAACGGACATCATCATTAGCAAAATCAAAATGAGCATTCATATGAGCATACTGCATGTTTGTTTCCTTATCCTCAAGAATTACCCATGTGCAGATTCTGTAGCAATCAGCACCCCAACCAATTGAGGGAACTTCAGGTGTTTCGGAAAGCCAGAATGTACCGCTGTCAACGACATCATATTTATCTTCAAGATAGAAAATTGCTGCATACTCGCCTGTATTCACACCGTCATCACGGCCTACACCGACATATGCGTAATCTTCAAGATTTACAGAAAGATATTCCATCCATTCGGGTGTTGCTTCCTGAACGCCTATTGAATCGGGATGACCTTTTTCAATAATCATTTCAACATCATCGTATCTGTCCTCAGCAGTAAGAGTACCGAGATCACCGTAACGGATATTGAAAGACATTACACGGATATTGTCTTCTGCTTTTTCTTCAAAATCTGCAACAACGGAAGGTGCAAAAACAGCATCGTGAATATCTGCAATTGTTGCATTAAAGTTTGCAGGAAGAGATGAAAAGAATGACACTACTGCCATAAAAAAGGCAATAACCTTATTAATAAGTTCCATTTATGATTCTCCTTAATACATAATTTAATGAAATAATACAACAATACCGATTAAGAATCAAGCATAATGTGAAAATTTTGTTAAAAATTAAAAGCATTATCGGTATATTTTACATTGATTTTTAAATAAGTGTATGATAAAATTATTGATTGTAATTTGATTTTGAGAGGTAAATTATGGCTGATCTTAGAACAGAAATAAACAGAAGACGAACCTTTGCTATTATCTCCCATCCTGACGCAGGTAAGACAACTCTTACAGAAAAGTTCCTCCTTTACGGCGGAGCAATTCAGTCAGCAGGCTCTGTTAAGGGCAAAGCAAGTGATAAACATGCAGTATCAGACTGGATGGATATTGAAAAACAGAGAGGTATTTCAATAACTTCATCTGTTCTTCAGTTTGAATACGACGGATTCTGCATAAACATTCTTGACACTCCCGGACATCAGGATTTCCCTGAAGACACATACAGAACACTTATGGCTGCAGACAGTGCAGTTATGGTTATTGACGCAGCTAAAGGTATTGAACCGCAGACAAGAAAGCTCTTTAAAGTCTGTGCGATGAGAAATATCCCCATTTTCACATTCATAAACAAAATGGACCGTGAAGCAAGAGATCCTTATGAACTTCTGGACGAGCTTGAAACAGAATTCGGAATAGGAACATATGCAATGAACTGGCCCATCAGCTGCGGAAGCAACTTCAGAGGTGTTTTTGACAGAGAAAAGCGTCACATTCTTGCATTCAACGAATTCCATGCAGGCAGAAGAAGAATTGAAGGTATCGAATGCGATATAACAGATACTGAGAAACTTGATGAACTCATAGGTGAAGATCTTCGTACAACTCTTGTTGATAACATTGAACTGCTTGACATTGCAAGTAACGATTTTGACATGGAAAAAGTAAGAAACGGCAAGCTTACTCCCGTTTTCTTCGGTTCTGCACTCAACAACTCCGGTGTTGAACCTTTCCTGCAGAGTTTCCTTGAAATGACATCAGCTCCCCTTTCACACAAGACAAATGAGACTGTTGTTGATCCCTTTGACGAACATTTTTCTGCTTTCGTTTTCAAAATTCAGGCAAACATGAACAAGGCTCACAGAGACAGAATTGCATTTATGAGAATCTGTTCAGGTAAGTTTGAAAGAGGCAAGGATTATCTTCATGTTCAGGAAAACAAGCTTATAAAGCTTTCTCAGCCCCAGCAGATGATGGCTCAGGAAAGAGAAATCATTAACGAAGCTTATGCTGGCGACATTATCGGTGTTTTTGATCCGGGTATTTTCTCTATCGGTGACACAATCTGCGACCGTGATATGAAAGTAAAATATAAGGGCATTATGACATTTGCCCCCGAACATTTTGCCGAAGTTGAACAGATTGATTCAATGAAACGCAAGCAGTTCGCAAAAGGTATGAATCAGATTGCTCAGGAAGGTGCAATCCAGATTTTCTTCCTCCCCGAAACCGGTATGGAACGCGTTATTGTGGGCGTGGTAGGTATGCTTCAGTATGAAGTTCTTGAACACAGAATGGAATCTGAATACGGTGTTAAATTCAGAAGAAGAAACCTCAACTATCAGGTAATAAAAAGAATTGTATCATCTCCCGTTCCCCCGAAAGATCTTGACCTTACAAACTCAATCTGGGTTCAGGACGTAAAAGGCAGAGATCTGCTCATTTTTGCAGGTTCATGGTGCGTTGACTGGGCACTTTCCCACAACAAAGGTCTTGAACTTGACGACTTTGAAGATCTTGAAGTTCTTGAATAATTCATATGGGCACTGTGTAAAAAACAGTGCTCTTTTTTTGTTTATTTAGCCAAGTTGACACCTATTTATAAAAATGATAAAATTATACAAATGAGGTGAGAAAATGGCTCAGACGGATAAAAACGAGGATTTGATGCTACAGAATTCCGATATGTCCAATTTTGAGTTCCATGACAGACGTTATGTCGGCAATAAAGAAACATTTGCTTATCTTCTTAATGATGTATCGAATGCTTTCAATATTAACGGCTACAAAGACCGTTTTATATGGGACGTTGTTAAAATTGACTTTAAGATCAATGCAGCAGCTAATATTTTTACCGGTGCATGGGATATAATAAACGACCCGCTTATAGGTACACTTGTTGACCGAACAAGAACAAGATGGGGTAAATTCAGGCCCTATATGCTGTTCTTCCAGATTCCGCTTACACTCATAGGAACACTTTATTGGTTTATGCCATATCTGTTCCCTGACAGTGCGGGAACATTTATTCCGAAACTTATATTTTATTTTGCATTCAATGTAATTACGGAAACTGCAGGTACATTCACAGCGGTTGCAAAAACGGGTTATATGACAACAATAACACCGCACCCGAATGACCGAGCGCGATTGATTACGATTGCAGAACTATGGTCAGGTTATCTTGGAGAAGATTTACCGGGAATTATAATGGGTGTTCTTATTGACCTTATAAACAACGGTATACTTCCGATGAAGTTACAGACTGCATTCCTCGGAATGGGCTTATTCACAAACATAGTTTCTTGTATATTTACATTCAATTTCTTCCTTGTTTCAAGAGAACGAGTTCCCCAGACTCTTGATATTCCTGATATAAAGCAAGGATTCAAAGCTGTAATCACAAACTATCCTATTCTGCTTATGATTCTTGCAGATTTCCTTGGAATATTCAGCATCAGCACAAGCACACAGAACTATTTCATAGATGTTCACGGTTCTGCCACACTGCTTACAATTCTTAATCTTCCGTCAAGCATGATAGGAAGTATCAGTTATGCATTTGTTAAACCCATGAGAGCAAAATTTTCTTCAAAAGCACTCTGGGTTGGTGAAGACTTATATACCCGATTCTGGTGGTTATTGTTGTTTGCTTTCGGCAGCATAAACAAAAATTACACAAAGACATTGCCTATGTGCATTGCGTTCGGTATCCAGGCATTCTTTGACAAATGGGCTTTCGGTACAAGAAAGGTTATCAATGCTGAACTTTATAATGAAGCTATGGACTACTGCGAATGGAAAAACGGCTATCGAATGGAAGCCACAATCGGTATTGCAAAAGATATGATTCTAAAGGTCAGAAGTGTTGTAAACGCATCTGTACAGAATCTTATGATGAGCAGAATCGGGTATATTCAGGGTAAAACAATCGGTACTCAGGCTGATTCCACAAAATGGTGGCTTTTCGCAATGTGTACGGGTATTCCTCAGATAACAGGTATTCTGTCTGTTATTCCTAAATTCCTTTACCCTCTCACAAGAGAAAAGAGAGAACTTATGTACAACGAACTTCTTGAAAGA
This sequence comes from Acutalibacteraceae bacterium, assembly GCA_045658165.1. Taxonomy (GTDB): domain Bacteria; phylum Bacillota; class Clostridia; order Oscillospirales; family Acutalibacteraceae; genus UBA1081. The sequence continues at coordinate 9,342 of JAZOUN010000146.1, read as the reverse complement.
CGCCATAAAGTAATGTCAGAAGTTTCCGATTGATTAAATGTTTAATTTAATATTTTTCAGACAATAATAAAAATATCCTCTGTATACATAACTTGTATACGGAGGATTTTATTTTATGCAGTGGGGAAAAGTTGAAATATGCGGTATAAACACTTCAGAACTCAAGGTTCTTAAAGAAAGTGAAAAGACAGAACTTCTTAAAAAAATCAAAAACGGTAACAAAAAAGCAAGAGAGGAACTGATAAGAGGCAATCTCAGACTTGTTTTATCAGTAATTCAAAGATTTACAAACCGCGGCGAAAATCTTGATGATCTATTTCAGGTTGGCTGTATCGGACTTATAAAGGCAATTGACAATTTTGACGTAAGCCAGAATGTGCGGTTTTCCACTTATGCAGTTCCGATGATTATAGGTGAAATCAGAAGATATCTCAGGGATAACAATTCAGTTCGAGTCAGCAGATCAATGAAAGATATTGCTTATCACGCAATGCAGGTAAGAGAAAAAATCCAGAATGAACAAAACAGAGAGGCGACTATTGAAGAAATTGCCATACATCTTGAAAAACCGAAAGAGCAGGTAGTGCTTGCACTTGAGGCTATTGTGGAACCGGTTTCGCTTTATGAGCCTGTTTATTCAGACAGCGGTGATACTATTTTTGTTATGGATCAGATCGGTGACACAATGACTGAAACAGACTGGATTGATGAAATTCTTATAAAAGAATCAATAAAAAATCTAACTTCAAGAGAAAAGAAAATCCTCTCAATGAGATTCATGAGAGGATTGACACAAATGGAAGTTGCTTCAGAAGTAGGTATTTCTCAGGCTCAGGTTTCAAGGCTTGAAAAAAGTGCCATAAGAAAAATCAAAAACAACGAATGACATTAAAGATCATATACATTTGAATATTCAGTTCTGGGTAACGAGGGAGTATATTCATCAAAAACAAGCGTTACAGTGAGCTGTGTTTCATTTCTGTTTACTGTAAGAACAATTGCATTACCGCATCTGTAATCAGAAATAATTGTTCTCAGCTGAGAAACATTTTTCACTTCTTTGCCGTCTGCAGCAACAATAATATCACCAACCTGCAGACCGGCTTTTGCACCTGCAGAATCACTGCCGATTGCCGCTATTTTTACACCGTTTATACTTCTTGAACTCTGAATAAAACCGAAATTGGTTATTTCTTTATCATATACAGAAATACCCATAAGAGGTTTTCCCGATACATAGCCGTTATTGATAATTTCATCAATCATGCTTCTTACATCATCAATCGGAACACAAAATCCAAGTCCTTCAATTGATGATGAAGCATATTTAGCACTGGCAATACCGACAACAAAACCATGTTCGTCAAAAACAGGACCGCCTGAATTACCGCTGTTTATGGCAGCATCAGTCTGGAACATATTGATTGTAAAGCCGGAGCCTGTATCTATAAGACGATTGAGTGCACTTACAACACCTGATGTGAGTGTAAATGTAAGGTCACCGAGGGGATTTCCTATAACATATACATTGTCACCGACACTAAGATCAGATGACTTACCGTAAACTACGCTCTGGATTTCACCTTTTGGTTCAATTTGAATAATTGCAAGGTCATTTGATTCTTCATAACCGACAATTATTGCCTCATAACGTGATTCATCATACAGTGTTACAATAAATTCGTTTGCGCCTTCAACAACATGATAATTTGTAACAATATACCCTTTTTCACTTATTATAAAACCGGTACCGTAACCGAGTGTTCTGCCGCTTCTGACTTCAATACTTACAACAGATTCAACATTGTATTTATAGATTTCTTTTCCGCTGAATGTAAATGTCAGAGACGGTTTATCACTGTTTGAAGTATATGTACCTGATTTGATACCTGTGCTGTTCTGTACTTTTGTTGTTATTTCTGTTTTCTGTGTTGTGGTCTGCGCACTTGTTGTTTCTGTTTTAGTAGTCGTTTCAGGAACAGTGGTGGTTTCGGCAACAGTTACAGTTGTTTCGGGAATATAACTGTTTTCCTGCGACTGAGTATGAACTTCATACTGACTGAGTGCAGACATAAGTTTTTCAACTTTATTTTTGATGATTGTGCCTGAAACAATACCACCGGCAATTCCTCCAACCAATGCACAAACCACACACGCTGTTATAAAGATTTTTTTCAGGTTACCTTTATCATCCTGATGGGGAACCTGCGGCTGAACAACAACGGGAATTTCCTCGGGATTCTGTTTTTCAGTTTCCGCAGCAGGTTCTTCCTCCTGAACAGGAATCTGCTGAGTTTCCAACAAATTGCTGTCATTTTCCATTATATCACCCGATTTCATAAATTTGTAAAATTAATATCACTCAGCTATCAGACGATACATAGTTGCAGCATTTTCTTTTGTTGCATGTTCTGAAATATTAAGAACTTCAGCTTTTGTTACGTTGGAACCTACGCGTATTTCTATAATATCACCGATTTTTACATCATACGATGGTCTTGCTGTTTTGCCGTTTACATCAATATGCTTTGCGTCACAAAGTTCATTTGCAACAGTTCTGCGTTTCACAAGACGTGAAACCTTAAGATATTTATCAAGTCTCATAATAAAACCTCTCAGTATATACTTTTATTATATTTATTATAGCTTAAATTAACATTTAATGTCAAACAAAATTTACCATATACAGAATCATTATCTGATTCTGCACATGGTAAAAGACGCTTTTGCAATAATTTTATTATTTTCATCCTTAATAACGGCTTCGCAGAAAGCAAGAGTCCTGCCCTTTCTTATAACCTCTGCACGGGAAACAAGCTTTTTGCCCGTTGCCGCATTCATATAGGAAATATTACCGTCAGCCGAAACAAAGGCAATCTCTTCGGAATTTGCCGCAACAGCGCAGGAAAAATCTGCAAGAGTAAAAATAACTCCACCCTGCACAACACCGTTGCCGTTAAGATGCTTTTCATCAACATCTATTGTTACCACCGAACAGTCCTGTGAAGCTTCTGTTATATCGCAGCCGATTTCAGCTGCAAAACGGTCATTTTTAAAAAAGTTTTTAAGTTCTTCAAATGTCATATTATTCCTCTTGTGTTTTCAACATAGTACAAAGCATTGAATAACGTTTATTCTGACGGTTATTTTCAATCATACAGTCAAGTTTTTCACGATTGCCGACAATAATAATCATTTTCTTCGCTCTTGTTATAGCAGTATAAAGAAGATTTCTGTAAAGAAGCATGGGCGGCACATCAGCAACCGGCAGAATTACGCAGTCGTACTCACTGCCCTGACTTTTATGAACAGTAATAGCATATGCAAGTTCAAGTTCTGAAGCTGACGGAATGGGATAAACAACTTCCCTGCCTTCATCAAAAATAATCTTCATACTCTCATTCTTTACATTTATGTCAGAAATAATACCTATATCACCGTTAAAAAGTCCTGAACCTGATTCTCGTCCCTTTTCCCAGGGAATATCGTAATTATTTTTTATCTGCATTACTTTATCGCCCTGACGGAAAAGTCGGCCTGCAACCTTGCACTCGGACTTTGATTCATCAAAAGGATTGAGAAGCTCCTGCAATTGTCTGTTAAGGTTGATTGTACCGCAATCTCCCTTTCTGGACGGGCAAAGAACCTGAATATTGGCAGTGGGAGAAAAATTATACGCCTTGGGCAATCTTTCTGAGCACAGCTGTGCAACTGTTTTTGATGCAAAAATCGGATTTTCTCTGTTCATATAGAAAAAATCGTTATCTTTGGCATCAAGAACGGGCTGTTTACCGTTTATTACATCGTGAGCATTTGTAACGATAAGACTTTCTTTTGCCTGACGGAAAATTTCGGTAAGTCTTACAACAGGAACAACACCTGATTCTATAATATCACCAAGTACATTTCCTGCATCAACCGCAGGTAACTGATCGGGATCACCGACAAGAATTACACGGCAACCAAATCGTACGGCATCAAGAAAATGAGAAAAGAGAAAAACATCCACCATTGATACTTCATCAAGAATTATGACATCTGCCTCAAGAGGATTCAGTTTATTTCTTTTAAAATCAAGTTTTCTGCCGTCCTGCCATTCAACTTCAAGCAATCTGTGAATTGTCTTAGCTTCATATCCTGTAAGTTCAGACATTCTTTTTGCGGCTCTTCCGGTGGGAGCAGCAAGCATAATATCCATTTTTTTTCTTTCAAAAAAATTTATTATACCCTTTACAACAGTGGTTTTTCCTGTTCCGGGACCGCCTGTAAGTACAAGAATTCCGCCGTGAGCAGCAAGTTTTATGGCTTCTCTCTGGCGTGACTCATATTTGATTTTATTTTCTTTTTCTATACGGTCAATTTCAGTCTCAGCCGCATCCATATCACTTGCAGAAAAACGAAGAAACAGCTTGAGTTTTTCGTCTATTGTTTTTTCTGCATTATAAACATCAGGCAGACTGAGAAATTCTTTACCTCGCATTTCATATGACATAAGCAATTTATTTACAAGCATTTCTTCAATTGCTTCATTTACCTGATCTTCAGTTACCACAAGCAATTCACAGCAAAGAGGAATAACCTTTTTTCTCGGCAGACAGGTGTGTCCGTTAAGAAGGTTGTATCTGATTATATGTGAAATTCCTGCTCTGAGACGGTGTTTTGGCTGAGGGGAATTTTCAAGTTCTGATGCAATTTTTTCAGCTCTTTCAAATGAAATTATCTGAGCATCACCGCACAGGATATACGGATTTTCTTCAATGATCTCAACGGCATTAACACCGAGATTTTTAAATATTTTAATACACTCTGAAGGTGTGAGACCGTATTTCTCAAGACCTAATATAACAGTTCTGACAGCAAACTGTTTTTTGAATTCAGCAGAAATAAGTTTTGCCTTATCTTTAGATATTCCTTTTATAAAAGAAAGCCTGTCGGGTTCATTTTCTATAACATTGAACGTATTGTCACCGAATCTTTCGACGATATGCGCTGCAGTTTTCGGACCTATACCCTTAATTGCACCGGAGGAAAGATATTTGAGAAACTGTGCTGCTGTATCGGGCAGATAGCGCTCAAATCTGTTGACTCTGAACTGTCTTCCGAAGCTTTGATGCATGTCCCATGTTCCGGTAAGTACAACTTTTTCACCTGCTGTTATCTCAGGTAAAATTCCCACGGCAGTAATAATTTCACCGCCGCTTGATACATCAAGGACAGTGAAAGAATTTTCGGCATTCTGAAAGACAACCTCTTCCACAACACCCGTTATTTGCTGATATTCAATATCATCCAGCATAGCAACTCCGAAAGGTTTAATTAATCACATAACGGTAAATCAGAACTCATCACGATATCTGAATTCATAACCGTTGTTTTTCATTTTTCTTATATTATGAAGAGAACGGCCGAGTCCTCTTGCAACACACAGCCAGGGTTCCTTGGCAATTCTTACGGGAACACCTGTTGCACTTTCAAGAAATGCATCCATTCCGTACAAGAGAGAGCCTTTACCGGTAAGAACAATTCCGCTTTCAAATATATCAGCAGATAATTCAGGAGAAATCACTGACAGGATCTCTTTAACACCTGAAAGAATAAGATCAACATGTTCTTTTATTGCCCAGTAAACCTCAGTTGAAGTAATTTCAAAATTTATTGCAGAACCGGTTACAATATTTTTACCCTTTGAAACCAGTGCAATTTCTTCATTTCTGATTACGGCACCGCCGATTGTTTTTTTGATATTTTCAGCGGTAAGATAACCAACCTCGATATCTCTTTCTCTTCTCAGATATCTGATAATATCCTGAGTGAAAGATTCAGACGCAGATCTTATTGTTTTTGAAACTGCTATACTGTTCATTGTAACAACAGATATATCTACAGTTCCGCCGCCAATATCAATTATCATTGTTCCGTAAGGCTTTGAAAAGGCAACGTCTGCACCAACTGCCGCAGCATATGTGTGCTCCATGATGCACAGTCTGCCTGCACCTGAAGCCTCAAGAACATCAAGAATTGCCTTTTTTTCAAGACTTGTTATTTCATCAGGCACACCTGCAATAATATTCGGTTTAAGAACTGAAAGACGGCACACCTTGTCTATAAAATCACTGATCATTGCAGTTGTCATTGAAACATCGGAAACAACACCGTCACTGAAAGGACGGATAACAGATACTGATCCCGGTGTTCTGCCTGTCATTGCAAGAGCATCTTCTCCGAGTGCGAGAATTTTGCCGGTATATGTATCACATGCCACTACACTCGGTCTTGAAAAAATAATTCCTTTGCCTTCAACATAAGCTGTCATGTTAGATGTACCTATATCAATTCCTACACAAAGTCCGGTCAAAAATCTCACCTCCGCAAAATCTGTTCATAGTATTATACTTTAAAAATTCTGTTCAAGTCAAGCAATGAACAACTATTATAGTATTTTATCATATGATACAGAAAAAATCAATCACGCAGAGGGCTTATTTTCTTTATTGAAGTCAAAAAATCAGCAAAAACTGAAACAACAAGAAATATAACAAACAGTATGTAAGAAATATTCAGTCTTTTTTCTGCTGCCGAAACAGCAAGAATAATTATTAGGCAGACCAATGTGATAAACTCTGTAAAATTCATTATTTTGTCCACTGTATTTTCATCGCTGAAATTCATAAACAGATTCGAAACAAATCTTCCGCCGTCAAGCATTTTAAGAGGAAGAATATTGACGAAAAACAAACCGAGATTAATATAAAGAACGATACCGGTATGACCCGATAAAATCAGAACTGCAGCACATACAATATTGACTGACGGACCTGCCAATGCAGTAACACACTCTTCTTTATACGAAAGAATAATATGTTTTTTGTCAATTCTGATTCCGGTGACTCCGAGTGTTATTTTCTCCGGTCTGTGGCCGAAACAACAAAGAGCAATAATATGACCTGCTTCATGCAACGAAGAAAAAAATACCGACAGAAGATAATTTTTCATCATATCCCCTGCAAGAAAAAAAGCCGCCGCTGCAAAAAACGGCAAACGGGCACAAATTACTGTTTTTCCGATTCTTATTTCCATTAAAAGTTCAATACCTGAGCAGGATCTATTTTTATATTATCTTTTCTGATTTCGAAGTGAAGATGATTTCCCGTTGAGTTACCCGTAGAGCCAACCTCTGCTATTTTTTCTCCCTTACTGATTGCGTCACCCTCTTTTGCACAAAGTCGTGAACAATGCGCATAAACAGTTACTGTATTTTTATCATGACGGATTTTGATATTATAACCATAGCCGTCGTCCCATGAAGCAGATATGACAGTTCCGTCTGCAACAGCATAAATCGGAGTGCCTTTTGCAGCTGCCATATCGGTACCTGTGTGAATTCCTGCAACACCGCTCACGGGATTGATTCTGTAACCGAATGATGATGTAAGACGGTAATTTTTCAAAGGACTGTCCATATCAACTTCAATATTCACCCTGTCAAAACACACTCCCTCAAGAGTGTCAAGTGCTGAAAATTCAAGATCCACCCCTCCCGATGCAATCTCTTCTGTCGGATCCTCAGTATGTGTTTCTGTTTCGGCAGATTCTGATGTTACTTCTGATTCCTGCGACTGTACGGGAGCGAAAACAGCAATATAATCTTTCACTACACGGAAGGCCTGAGAAAAATCCTCATCTGTAAAGTCAGCACCATTATATTGAGCATAACCTTTTTTCATAAGCTCAAAAAAACTTCCCTCTGATCTGAATGATACAAACATTGCAATCAGAATCACTGCACAAACAATACTCTGAACAATCATCACTGCTGCAAAACAGTCTTTTTTCTCATTCGGATTTTGATTTTTTGTCATTTTTTACGCACCTCTTTACGATCAATATATGTAAGAACTCAATATTTTAGAATAATTTTCCTTTTTTGTATTGACAAATTACATATAGTGTCATATAATGTGCATGTAAAAAAAATACATACTATATATTGATTGCAGATTATTCCTAATTTTCATATAAAACAATCCTTGAGAAAACAGCAGATGGAGGTTTACTTCCATCTGTTGTTTTTTGTGTTTATATTTCTGTTGACATATTGAAAATTATTTATCTCTGATATATAATACATACGAAAGAAGTGATATGACATGAAAAAGTTCAGAATTGCAATTACAGGTTGCGGAAATGTCAGCAGAAGACATTTTCAGGCGGCAGAACTTAATGACAACAGTGTTCTGACTGCATGTTGTGACATTGTGAAAGAAAAAGCCGATGCAATGGCTGAAAAATATAATATAAACGCTTACTACGATTTTGATGAAATGATTGAAAATGCAGATTTTGATATTCTTCACATCTGTACCCCTCATTATCTTCATGCCCCCATGGCAATTAAGGCAATGGAAAAAGGCATACACGTTTTCTGCGAAAAACCTCTTGCAATCAGATACGAGGATGCAGTGAAAATGTGCGAATGTGCAGAAAAAAACAATGTTTATCTCGCGTCTTGTTTTCAGAACAGATACAACAATGCATCATGTTACCTTAAGGATCTCATTGAAAATGAAAAGCTCGGAAAAATTACCGGAATCAAAGCAAACGTTACATGGAACAGAGATGAAAAATACTACTCGGACGACTGGCACGGTACTCTCGAAAAAGAGGGCGGCGGTGTTATAATAAATCAGTGTATACACACACTTGATCTTATTCAGTGGCTTGTAAACGACGAAGTTGTATCAGTAAAAGGCAGCGTCTCACAGAAACGACTTGCCGGTATTGTTGAAACGGAAGATACGGCAGATGCGCTTATAACATTCAGCAACGGTGTAAAGGCTCTTTTTTACGGTTCATTGTGTTTCAGCACCAATTCACCTGTTTTTCTTGAAATCCATTTTGAAAACGGCAGAGCTGTTATGTACGACGAGCTTATTATTTACAATGGCAATGAAAAAGAAATTATTGATATAAACAAAGCAACAGGTAAACACGACTACTGGGGCAGCGGTCACGGTGTTATAATAAATGATTTTTACAAATGCATTGCAAACAATACTGTTTTCCCCGTAAACGGCAGATCAGGAAGTATTGCAGTAAAAATTGTTGATGAACTTTATAAATCAGCAAGAAAAAATTAACTTTTTATCAAAAACATGTTGACACATGCATAAGATGGCGATATAATTTATTCATCACTTTAAAGGAGTGAAGAAATTCATTCCTTTTATTAATACCCAGGAGACATTTTTATGGCAATGAATTTTACAAGAAAACTTCCCATTCCAAAGGAAGTAAAAGAACAATATCAAGTCGGAGGCCAAGCGGTCTTAGGAAGACAAGCTT